>JAAXHO010000275.1 GCA_012270795.1 Candidatus Poribacteria bacterium | reverse complement strand
TGAAAAACCGAATATTATCTGTCCAAACAAAAGAATAGGCTGTCCTCAAGAGACAGACAAAATTGGAAACCACATTATTTCTGACAGGGGGCTCATTAACCCCGTAGCAACCGAACCTTGCCCGCAAGACGTATTAAGTTCGCAAGGGGACACACAAATAAGGAGAGATTAACATGACAAAGCAAGGACAATGGGCAATAGGCGGACTCGCCCTACTTATAGTCGGTTTCGTGGCATTACAAGTCTACCTGTATGTAGATTTGCAAAACTTCAAGGAAGGCCTTAAAGAGACGAGAATAGAACCCGAAACCCCAACAATACCAAACGTTGTTATTAGTGAAGAAAAACCCGAAGATGTGCCAGGCTTCAAATGGGTGCGACATGGTGACCATTGGGACTTAGTGCCAATCGATAATCCGAACCAACCGATTGAACATCCGTCTGTGCAGATTACTGAAGATTCTAACGAAACACCGGACTATATCTACGATCCAGATCGTGAAAAGCCGGATGGGTGGGATCCTGAACTTGTGTTTGAAGATGGAGAAACGAAAATTGATTTAAACTTTTTTCGTCTCATGACAGAAGAAGAACGCGCGGAATATGAACGTCTAAAAAAGATAAAAAATCCTAATAAGTATAGTGAAGCGGATCTTAGATTTATGGCTATCGTGTATGTCCAGACAAAGTTAGTTCAAGAAATAAATAGTGCGCGTCGCACTCCTGAACATGAGAAGTTACTTGCAGAATACGATAGATTATACGGTCGTTTTCCTGTCTCATACTAAAAGGAGGGCACAATGTTCTACAAAAAACTTTCATTTACTCTCTTGACACTTCTTATTGGCATTTTTCTTTTTGCCAATGGAGAAGCACATGGTCCTGAAATATACTGTTCAGACGGAGCTATAGCAAATGCTTTGGGGTGTATAACAATGCAAACATCGAAATGGAAAAGAAATGGCGAGCTCTTGAAATACTAAAGATTGAATATAAGATGCTGAGCGTGCAATATGATGCCAACCAACAAGAAATGCTAAAAAACGCTATGAGTAGTGTTGAAAGTATTCAACTTGATGTTTTAGGGTCTGCCACAGCGGCCGCCAAAAATTTTGCTATCACTATGGTAGACATAACAGATGAATACGAATTAGGTGTTGCCCTGGTGAACAAAGCCATTGAGATTGAAGAGCAAAATGTGGCTGTAGGCTACTGATGCTAGGGAGTTCAAAAGGGCCCATGCGCATTATACAGCACACCGTGATGCTCTTTTAAAAGTGCGGTCTCAAGTTGAAGCATACGTTCCATTAGGAGCCATGCCGAGTCGACTTGCCATTGGTAATCCGGGGGTGCGTTGTAAAAACCCGAAGTGTGATACGGTTTATTATGCCTCTACGTGGGGACTTCATACGATTATCTCTATGTCTGAAGGTGCTTCGTATGGCAGTCATAAAGGGCATTTGGTGACGTGTTCGTACGATCATGCTTATTATGATATAGTGCGTAAAAAGGTTAAAAGACCAGAAAGGGTGTCTCAACCAAATCCGTATTGGAGTTGTCCACCGAATTATCCTGGATATCCGAAAAGGAATTTTCATGTGAAACTATGCGGTGGCACGTGTGGTCTATACAATGTATTTACCACATCCGATTTCAAAGGTTGGTCCGCGGGAGAACAATTGTCTTATGAACCTCATTGGGTACCATGTAATGAAAATGTAAAACGTGAAGCATCAAATATGTTTAAGAAAAACTGTTTAGGATACTATTATACTTGTGCGGGTGTTGGTTCTTGTTGGAATGCCGACAAGCACATTACGCCGACCGTCTCTGCTCCTGTCTGGAGTAATATACCCGACCCTTATTATCTCAGGGTGGGGGATCGTTTTCGTTTAGATTTGAGAAACTATGTGACCGGCAGTCCGACGCTGAAGCCACATGGTGGCAAGATGCCCGCAGGATTGTCCTTTCGCAATGGTGTCATCAGTGGGAGAGTCACTTCGGTGGAGAGCCAGAGCATAAGGTATCGGGCACAAAATCCTGCAGGGGTCGTCAGTAGTGAATGGATTGACATCCGGATTAGAGCGGCTCGCTGATGTAACACACTTTATTTCACAGGCAGATATCCTTTTTGGATATCTGCCTTTTTCTTTCTTTGGCACTCTTTTGTAACGTCCACTTCAAGTTTGCCCCCCTTTGACACAAACTGGAAGTATACGCTACAAAAGAGAGACATTATATATCAGAAATGGTATTATTTACACGTCTATTTTGAATGCATGGAGATAAACAATGAAAGAGACATTGAAGCAATTGGCAGGGCATTTTAAAATAAATCCTTCTGAAATAATTACTGAAAAGATTCTACACGGGAATCGTGTAAAGCAGAACGTCCACCGACTGAGAATCAGAGACAAGCGTTATCTACTCAAACAACATGAAAATGCTGAGCCAGTAACCAAAGCAGGTATGACTCCATTTCAGATTGAGAAGTTTACACTTTCTTCACTTCATAGTGGCGGATGTGCGGTGCCGCAACTGATATGGGCTTCGGAAAAACACCGAACACTCCTGTTGGAATGGGTTGGAGATGAGACACTTGATTCATTAGCACAGAATAGCTCAATACCAAACCTGACTCCATTGTTGCACAGAATTATGAGACAACTTTGCCATATTGAAACCCATTTTATTGAGAATAGAACACAGTTTTTGCTGTCCGTTTTTCAATTTGATGCACATAGTATTCTGCAGAGTTTACTGGATCAGGGAAGGAAAACAGTTGGATATCTTGCACATCTGCAGAAAAATCCACTAACTCCATCACAATTAGAACACTTTGATTCCGCATGGAACAATCTTTCAAATACCCTTCTGAATGCACCTACAACATTGGACACTCTTGACTACCAAGCAAACAATATTGTTATCAATGGTGAAGAACCTTATCTAATAGATTTTGCAAGCCTTGGGTGGGATTGGCAGGAACGCAGGTTAGTCCAACATTTTAACAGTATTGGCGCATTTCAAGAGGATAGTAACTTTATATCTTTACTGAACCGTGAATTAGTTAGAACTTATTCGGAATGGGTTGTCCTCGACCGAGAAAAATGTGCTACAACTGAGGTTGCTGCACGGGTAGATGGTCATCATTTACTATTCTATCTTACTATAATACATAAGATTTTACACGCACAGACAAGACCAGAATCTTCTGAAAGCCAGTTATTAGTGGATGCATGGGGAGATTTGCGATTGAGGATACAACGTGCAATTTCGTTGATCATTAAAACTTCGTTGAGTGATGATGTTTATATCAATCAAATCCGTAATATGATCGCAGAATTCTGTATAGATATATCTTACAGGACTTACGCATTCCCCTCGCTTGCGGGGGGATAANNAATTCTAAACAGGAACCCCCAAATTTACGTAAGACCTGTCTTAGAACTTTTCTCATTACGATGGAATGGTCAATCAAGTAATCACTCCTCTGTGATAACAGCATCCTCAAGTTCTGTGAGGAACGATTTTACTTTTGGGGTAGACGGTTTATTATCAGAGGTCAATCCAGATGTGCGAAACTTAATAGCAAATGTATTGAGTGTCTTATACAACGAATCTAATTCAATCAGTCTGCTATGTATTGCTTCTCTAACCGTCTCAAAATTTTTTTTTACCCTCTCTTGTGGGATACCTTCAGGCCGGTTTTTTAATATCAGTTTTTCAGTGCCATTTAATGCACGTATTGCTGTCCAGTATCTCAATCCTTCCATTCCACCAACTCGATAGTAAACGATGAAACCGAGACCCGCACCGACAAAAAGAAACAGTACGAAGAAAACAAGAACCCGTCTATAACAACCACTTATTTTTTGTGCTATGAGAGACATATATAACCTTTTCCTTCACTTCAGTTCACATTTATAATCTAACTGATTTTATACACCGCGTTTTTCACCCCAGATGTCAACATGAACACGTGGAGAATAACGATAACCGTTTTCTTTACAGATATCAACTAACCACTCCTGTTTTTGATGCAAGACTTGCGGGGTTTTGCCTTGGGGCATCAGCAGAATTGATTCAATCGGAATTGGGATGTTCTTCTGCAGTAAACGTATCTCCGCGAGATCATCGGGTGAATCAACGACAAACTTCACCTGGCAGGGGTAAGCGTCTAAGAACTTATGTATTACATCAGGACAGATACGTTCACGTTCGTGCATTTTGAAAAACCGATTGTCAGTAGATGGATTTGAGTTCCGTAACTTAGGACTCATGGAAATTAAGTGTGCATCTACTTTTGCAAAAACCGTGGCATTCGTTTCAATTGTAATGTGGTGTCCCAATTCATCTAATTCACGACATAGATCTGTTAGTTCCTTAGCTTGGATGAACGGTTCTCTACCTGTAATAACCACATGCTTGCAACCGAATTCTGTAATTGACTGTAGGCTGTCTGCAACAGAAATATCCCTATTTTCTGGTTCCCACGAAGTATAAGGTGTATCGCACCACGCACATCTTAAATTGCAATAACTTGTCCGAAAGAAAACAGACGGGACACCTATTAGCGTTCCTTCACCTTGAATTGTATGGAATATTTCGCTGTATTTCATTATGGGTACTCAACCAAAATCGCTTCTGAAATCAATTATGGTGAATTATTGAAATAATTATACACCTCTTCTGTAGGAGCGACCTCTGGTCGCGACCGTTCGATCTCTTCTGTAGGAACGACCTCTGGTCGCGACCAAAGGTCGCTCCTACAACTCAGAATGTAGAATTAATTGTATAATCCATCATAAATACTTTAAACTTCAATGAGTTCAATTTGAACGTTATCTGGTCCTTTGAAAAACGCCATCATGAGACCTTCTGGTTTCAAGTCTTCAAGTTCTGCACCCTTTTTCTGCAGGTCAGCAACAACAGCATCAAGGTCTTCCACTGTAAATGCAAGTTGATAGACACCCCAACGGGGATTGCCACTGGTAGCTTCTACGACCATTTCTCCAAATTTTGGTGAAAGGAAAATGTTTTGTCCCCCTACCTCCATTTTAACTATTTTTAATCCACGAACTTCAACAGTATCAATTATTTCTCCGTCAAACATTTTTTGATAGTAGTCTATAGCACCGTCAAGGTCTTCACATCTGAGATGTATATGATGAAATGTATATATCATGTAAAACTCCCAAAATATATGCTTTTTTCTGTCGATTTAAGGTATTAGGTATAACATTTCTACCGCTTTGACAAATCTTCTGAATGTTGGTATTATACCACACAGAATAAATGAAGTCAAGAGAGTGCAAAATTATGTCATTAGTATTCAATTATCCAGTTTTTTCAAATACATTATGAAGCACAAACGGAAATCTATTGGATATTTATTGGATATCTATTGTTCCACACCACAGACAATTTGGAAACTGACATGCATGACACGCTATAATATAAACAATACTATAAAAAAGTAAAAAAATCTACAACAAACGTTAAAAATACTTGACACACATTATTTTATATGTTATAATATACTTCACACATGAAACTTACGGTAAAATATTATGACCACATCTATAAAACTGACACATTCTAATCACAAAAGAACAAAAAATTTCAAAATGTTACACTTTTCAAAAAAATATTTTTTTCAATTTGCGAAAAATCACCCGTAAACCCTTGCTACCACTGGGTTTACACCACATTTTAAATGTTTTCAAAAAAACGAAATTTGTTTTCATTTGAAAACATTTTAAAGATCAATCGCCCAATAAAAACGTGAAATAAACACAACTTTCGCAGAGGAAATTGACAACATCTCCTACAAGAAAACGTAAACCACTTATGTTAAAAACACCTCCCACACGAGAGTGTTTTTTGACTATTGAATGCCTCTGAAAATTATGTTGTCCGGTAAATATACGACGATTGGAACAGAAAAAATTTCGCAATTGTCGTCAATCCTTTCCAAAAAAGAAATACCTGTAATTGATCAGTTTGAACCGATTGCAGACTTTGAAGAACTCTTGACCTTTTCAAAAGAACATCCTACTCCAGTTGTTTTTTCTGAAAGGCATTCAGCATGGCAGATTGAATCTGTTGCTTCCCGCATAATTGAAGCACTTGCAATTGCTGCACATGAGAAACTAGAGGTCTCTGAATGGGAATCACTTACTCAAATCCTCCTTGAACACATTGAATTCCTTTGGACATATCCAATAGCACCAACATCTCGTGAAAAATTGGTAGCAGGGAGTAGTCTGGCTTTAGCAGGTTGTGTCTGTTCAATGTTACCACAATCAGAACTATGGAGGATTGCTGGATTTGGACGCATTGCAGCAAATCTATCTGAAGTCTGTCCAACATCATCAGATACTCACATAACAATACCGATTGATGCAGCGTTTTCACTCGGTAGTATTTTGAACCTGAAAATTCTTGATTCTGCTATTGAAAGCTATAACAAAGTACTAACTCGCAAATTTATACACAATAATACACGCACCTTTCCTTTAGATGATACTGAGTTTTTTCGTTATCTCAACTTGAATTATGATGGGTTAGAAAATGTCAAATATGCTATAATGGAAGGCAACTATACACACGCAAAGAACAGATATACTACTTTCCGAAATGAATATCTTAAAGACTATGAAGAGACTAATTTCCTTAGTGATACTAATTCATTTCGTTCTGCGAAAACCTCCCTGGAGTATCTACTGAAGTTGTCCATAAATCCTTCACCAGCAATATCAGGCACTATAGAAATAGGTATTGCAGCCCTTCTATTCCCAGAGTTTCATATCAGTGGACAGTTATTTACTTTGACATTACGTAGGTTAAAATGGATAACAGATGCATTTTTCTTTACTGATGGTTTTCATAAAGAAAAACTACTAAGTTCTCAAGTAGATTCAATAAACAATTTTTCTCGATTCTTACAAGTTTTAGACAAAACCATAAACGAAAATAGTGATGGCCGCATAGTTGAATTGAAAACTCTTTTAGAGAAACAATTAAATGCTTGTATTTACTTATCTAAACCAGATCTCTCTTTTCCAAAATGGATGACTACTCCTGTTTGTAACAATTTAGATGCCGTTAAATTAGGTGACAGCAAATTATCCAATCTCAGCGAATTCCAATACATTCACACGCTAAGAAAACATGGAATTGAACCGTTTGAAAAATCTTATGCATTTTCCTGTTCGGGTATTTATGTCATGAGAGATAGTTGGAAACCTGAAGCACAATATCTCTGTTTTCACAACGGTCCGATTGGAAAACAAAGATATGATAATAGGTTAAGTTTTACACTCTTTGCTTATGGTCAAGTACTAATAACTGACGAATCTGGAATTGCTGATGGAACTGATATGACATCAATAAACACTGTTTTGATTGATGGTATAAGTCAAAATCAAAGACAAGACGTTGTGTTCAAGAAAGAACTTGATCCAGACGCACGTTGGATTACTGAAAGTCCTTTTGATTTTGTAGCAGGTGAAATAAAAACAGAAGACTTCCACCACAGACGTTCCATTTTTTACATAAAAGGGGAATACTTCATATTACATGACGTAATTCTTGGTGTCGGGCAACACTCACTGGAACAGATTTTTCATATTGGAAAATCAATGGGAAATAGACCTATTCCTTATGTTCTGCAAAAAAACGGACTGTTCTGCACTCAAGAAAAAAATGGTAGTGATATCCTTATAGGTCCCACAAGATCGGAAAACATTGAAGTCAGATATGATGAAAACAAGCTTATTTTTCACAGCAGATGTGAGCTACCTACTGTAATGAATATCGTGATGTATCCGATGAAACCCAATTCGGAAAATATACTTACAATTAAATCACTTTCTGTCACTGCTGATGCTGATGTCCTGACTTCAGGTTTTCATGTAGAGGGAGATTGTATAACTGATACCTTTTTGATTTCTGATGATGGATATGCAAAAATGTCTGTTAATGATTCAAATAGGGAAATAGAATTTGAGGGAGAATACCTGTTATTACGTGAGAATGATTTCATAATGCTCAATGGAAGGTATCTAAGAGTTGGGTCAAAAGTCCTTGCCGATTTCTCTCAACCCTGTGAATATTATGTAAAATGTCAAGAAATACAAAAACTATGAGCGACAATTTTATTAAAGCACTGATTTCTGACGATCTGAAGAAAATAAAAGCTGCTCCAAAAACAGATGTACACAACCACGCAATGTTCAGTACCCGTTTAGCGAATGTAGAACGTTGGTTGGGAAAAGAACTAACAATACCTCCTATGAAAATGAACGGGCTTGAGGGGATGCTTGAATACGCGGGAAGTGCCCTTATGCCACATATTAGACATCAACAAGGTTTTGAGTTCATTGTCAAAAATGCAATTGATGAGGCAATACAAGATGGTGTCATAATGCTTGAAATGAGTTTTGACATCCGAATTTCTGATTTTTATGCTGAAGGATTAACAGGATTATGCACCTATATTGACGGTTTAATCCATCGGTATCGCTCAGATATTGACCTACGACCTGAACTCGGATTCGCACGTGGGTGTGCAGATGACGAAAGATTGTTGAACTTAGCTGAAAACGCGATTGAGTCTGGTGTGTTTAAGTCAATTGATCTATATAGTCATCAAGAAGCCTGTCAACCAGAAGATGTAAAACCACTTTATGTAAAAGCACGTGCAGCAAATATGAAACTGAAAGCACATGTTGGCGAATTTACTGGTGCTGAAGAAATTCGACGAACTGCAGAAATTCTTGAGTTGGATGAGGTACAACACGGTATTGCAGCTACAACGTCTAACGAAGTCATGCATTGGCTTGCAAAGAATAAAATCCAATTGAATGTCTGTCCTACCAGTAACGTTATGTTGAGAAGTGTTGAGAAATTGGCTTGCCACCCTATACGAATATTGTATGACAACGGTGTACCTGTTACCATAAATACTGACGATCTGATGATTTTTGGGCAAAGTGTTTCTGAGGAGTATAGAAATCTATATCGTGCTGGTGTCTTTAATCCACAGGAGTTAGATGAAATACGACGCGCATCACTATGTAATACCAATTCTAATTAATATTGTCCCCTTAAGGAATTTCACTTTTTCACTGGTTGGAGGTCTCTCTTCGGTAGGAGCGACCTCAGGTCGCGACCCGGGGTCGGTAGGAGCGACCTCAGGTCACGACCCGGAGAATGCTATATAGCATTCATAACGTTGATTCCTTGATTTCCTGGTCGCGACCTGATAAAGATTGTGCTACTTATGTGGCAACTTACGATTAAATTAGCATTTACAGAATAATTTTATGGGCATTTTACGTTTTTTCTTAAGATTATGCACCATTTACGCTTCAAAATTACGTCACTATATATCGTAAACCTAAACTTTTTGGAGGAATTCAAATGGAAAAAGATGATGTTGCATTGATTCATAGCATTCTATCTGGTGACGACAAAGCTTTTAGCGTCTTGGTTCAAAAATACCAAAAGGGAATACATGCACTCGCCTGGCGGAAAATTGGAGATTTTCAAATTGCAGAAGAAATTGCTCAAGATGCTTTCCTCCAGGCATACGAAAAACTGGCAACGCTAAAAAAACCACACCAATTTGCGGGTTGGTTATATGTCATTACCAGTCGACTTTGTGCAGATTGGCACAGAAGGAAGAAACCTATTATGCAATCAATAGAAGACACAAACAAGAAAGTCTTAGACAAAAACGCTTATGAAGCCTATTTAGCAAAACAGCATGAAATAGCTGCTACAGAAAAACGACAAGAACTTGTTAAAAAACTTCTGAATAAATTACCAGAGAGTGAACGTACCGTTGTGACACTTCACTATCTCGGTGAAATGACATCCGAAGCGATTAGTAGATTATTAGGCGTATCTGTAAATACTATCAAAAGTAGGTTGCAAAGAGCACGTCAACGACTAAAGAAGGAGGAACCAATGATTCGTGAAACACTCAATAACGTTCAACTCCCAACGAACTTTACTAAAAAGGTTATGGAGAAGATTACTAACATCAAACCGACACCCTCACCAAGTAGTAAACCTTTGTTACCGTGGGCAGCAGTATGTTCTGCCGCAGTATTGATCTTTTGCTTGTTAGGTGCAAGTACACGATACCAAACCCTTTTCAACGAACCCTATGATTTGGAAGCAGAAACCGAAGCAACTATAGAACTCGTTGATACATCAATTGTCTTTGAAGATCGATCAAAACCAAATAATAAGCGTAAAATCGGAAATGCTATTGCTTTTGGTGTTAATAATCGTATAGGAAAAGACCACAGCGACTCAGTTTTAGCTGCTGAAGCACAGGTAAATCTACCCACAGTAAAAACCGATGCACACACATGGACTCAGGTTCAAGGACCAGAATACGCAGAAATAAGTGATTTATTTGTCTCATCCAAAGGAACACTCTTTGCCGTTTCCTCAACTGGTGTCTATAGAATTACCGACGATCATAGTGGTTGGGCACACATGAAGAGTAGCACGGAGCTAATTGGTTATTCCAAAATGCCAATAGCAGAATGGGATGAAAAACTATATATTACTACCTTCAGAGGAATCTATGGATCAATAGATAATGGCGTTAATTGGAATCCTGTTTCAAACATTCCAAAAGGACGTACAGTTGAATTGATAATAAATCAGGACGGATTTTTCTTAGCAAACGAAGATGGTATCTTCCATTCTGAGGAACTTGGACAACCATGGAAACCCCTAAACAATGGGTTAGAAAACAAAAAAATAACTTCAATGAACTCAATTGGTAACACCCTGTTTGTTGGTACAGAGGATGGACTCTATCGCCTGAAGAAACAAATTTGGCACAGGTTGAATGAAGACAATATTAAATCAGAGGTTGCTACAATGGAAGTTTCTAAAAATAAACTTTATATTGCAACTGTTGATAGAGACAAATTCATTCCAAAAACAACAGATGTAATCAAAGGAATGCTTACAAGAAATTCTGGGAATTGCAAAATCTTCCGCTCAGACGACTTGGGAGATTCTTGGGAGAATATTACACCCAAATCCAGCAATCCACTCGCATTGACCCTTGATTTAAACATGCTTGTTGCTGGTGAAACGGTATTAGTAATTGGCATGCAAACCTTACGGTCAAGAGACGGTGGAAAATCTTGGACTTATCTCGGCAGAATCAAAGATATAAATGAATATAGTGAATCTCCTATGCTCGCAATAAACGACAATACTTTTTATAAGTGCGGAATTTATCAGATTAACCGTTCAATTGATAGTGGTGAATCCTGGCATAAATTTATGAAAGGTATAATAGGATCAGAAATACAAGATTTGGTCTCATACAATAACAAACTTTATGCGAAAACCGCAGAAGAAGTCGTCTACTCCATTGATGAAGGTAAAACATGGAGACCAGTTCAGATCGATTCTGGTAAAGGCACAGACAACTATCCTGCAGAATTCACTGTCGCTGATGATACCTTTTATGCAATTGCTCGTGATAGAAACAACAGAGTTCGTATATGTCAATTGGCTTCTGATGGAACTGGGTTAGTTCCTATTCAAGGATTACCCGAAATTGGTGGAGAATTGTTTTTCAAGAAATTAGATGATGAAGAAAACAATGTATCTGAAAAAATATTGGAATCCATGAAAAAACGACTAAATTTACCAAGAATTGGTACATTGGCAATCAGTAAAAATACGTTCTATCTGGTTTCTAACGGTAGATTGTTTAAAGCAACTATAGGTGCAACTGAATGGACAGATACAGAATTTGATTTCGAAAAAAGTGATTCTAATTATGGGGTTAAGATCGCCGTTTCTGATAAGAATATCTATGTTGGAAGAAATGACAACCATCTTATTCAATCTGTTGACGGTGGTAAAAACTGGAAGAATATCACATCCGACCTTCCTATTCAATTCAAAATATTCAATGACATAGTGATTGTAGGATCAAACGTATATGTAGCCACTAACAAAGGAACAATAACATTAGATTCTGGTGAAAAATGGCATGTGATGAATAATGTTACTGGTAAGAATGTTGCCATTCATAAGTTCTTTGTGGATGAAAATAAACTGTACGGTGTTGGTAGGAAAGGTGTTTTTCTTTTGGATCATAACGATAAATGGAAGAAAATTATTTCTGCAATACCGGAATGGGTTCAAAATTTTTTAATTCATGAAAAAAAGTTTTATATCAATACAGGAAAAAAAGGCATTTTCAATATTCCTATTGAACAATAGTAACATTTATTCTGTTTAATCTCCTTTGCGCGATTTTACCTAACAATACAGTTAGGTAAAATCGCGTTTTTAATTTCAAACTCGGTTTGTATTCCATTTTTTGCCTCATATTCAATCAGGACTTACGCATTCCCCTCGCTTGCGGGGGGATAAGGGGGGGGTAAATCCCTGAAAATGACAAAAAACAAGGATACAATCCTTGAAAAAAACAAAATTCTAAACAGGAACACCCAAATTTGCGTAAGTCCTGTTCAATTAAAAAGTCGTCAATTAAACAGAACTGTTGTATAATACACATTGAAACCGAACTCACATTCATTCTAAATCTAACCGTCTTAAGCAGACACACAAACAGACGAAGGAGGAAAGTCCCTTGTTTTTAAAGAAATTAATCTGCTTCCAGTATTCCTCAAGTTTAGCTAAGAAAATTCTGGAAAAAATTGCTAATATCAGACCAATAGTCGCATCAAGAGAGAAAACATCAATGTCTTGGAGAACAGTTTGTTCAAGTGCAATACTGGTTTTATGCCTGTTAAGCGGATGTAGCAAACACCAAGCCATTGTCACGAAACCGTCTGATAACGATTTAAACATATCTGCTGCAGAACGAAAAAACCAACTTAAACCCAAGACCGAAGGAAACACATGGACTCAGGTTCAGGGCCCTGAATGCACTGAACTAAAGGAACTATTTGTTTCATCAAAAGGAACACTCTTTGCTGTTTCCTCAACTGGAGTATACCGAATTTTAGAGGACAAGAGTGGATGGAAACAAATTAACAACAGTATTCCATTAGAAGGTTTTCCCAAAATGCCGATGTCAGAATGGGATGGAAAACTCTATTTGACTGATAGACGAGAGATATATGTATCAGGTGACGATGGCTTTACATGGAGTATTTTTTCATATTTTCCAGACTTTGACGGTTTTATCATTGAACTGATAATAAATCAGGATGGATTCTTCCTTGCCCATGAAGAAGGAGTGATGCATTCTTTCGGATATGGACATCCATGGTTACCTTTAAGTAATGGATTGGAAAACCAAACAATTACTTCTATGAGTACAATTAAAAAAACCTTGTTTGTCGGTACGGAGGATGGACTCTATCGTCTACAATCAAATACATGGCATAGGTTAAATGAAGAAGGTATTAAATCTGTGGCTGCAATGGAAGTTTCTAATAAGACACTCTATATTAGTATTGCAGTTGATAGATCAGAACGGTTAAAAGCGTTACAATCAAACAAAGGATTAAATCGATGGAAGGATATCGGCGGGAAAATACTCCGATCAGACAACTTGGGAGATTCTTGGATAGAAATTACACCGAAACTTACTGAACTTTATTCGTTAGGTGAGGAATTCGGTTTATTGGTTTCAGGGGAAACGGTATTAGCATTTGGAATGCAAACCATACGATCAAGGGATGGAGGAAAATCATGGACTAATCTTGGTCACCCTGAAAATCCACCCCCCTTTCCTGATTCTCCCATAGTTGCGATAAATGATAATACTTTTACCAACAGGGAAACTATCAAATACTACGTTCAATAGATGGTGGTGAATCATGGCAAAAATTTATGAAAGGTATTGTAGGATCAGAAATACGAGATTTGGTCTCATACAATAACAGACTATATGCAAAAACGCCCCGAGAAATCGTCTACTCCACAGACAACGGAGAAACATGGTTGCCAGTTCAGATTGATTCTGGTAAAGGCACAGGCTACTATCCTGCAGAATTCACTGTCGTAGATGATAATTTCTATGCACTTGCTCGTGATAGTCTTGAAAATATACGCATTTGCCAAATGTCTTCTGATGGTGATGAGTTTGTTCCAATTCAAGAATTACCCGAAATTGGTGGAGAATCATTTATCAAGAAGTTAGGGATGGAGCCAATTGAAAAAGATGTTCTTCCTAATATTGACGAAGAAACCGAACTGTCTGAAGAACAGATAAGAGCTCTGATGGCACGTCTAAATAGGACGAGGATTCGTACCTTGGCAGGCAATAAGAATACTTTCTATTTGGAAGTTAACGAACATTTATTCAAAGCTGAAATCGGTGACTCAGAGTGGACAAATACAGAATTAGATTTTGGTAAGGAGCCTGATTACGGAAGATTAACTATTGCAGTTTCGGACAATAACATATTTGTTGGACGCGGAGACGCACATCTCATTCAATCAGTTGATGACGGAAAAAACTGGATGGATATAACACCTATTATACCAATTCAATTGATAGGATTCCAAGACATAGAGATTGTAGAATCAAAAGTATACGTTGCTACTTACAGAGGGTATTAACATCAGATACTGGTGAAGAATGGTATGTGATGAAAGATAATTCCGGCAGAGAAATTGAAATTGATCTGTTCTTTGTGGATGGAAATAAACTATACGGGTTGATAGGAAAAGTGTTTATCTTTTGGATCATAACGATAAATGGAAGGAAATTACTTCTGCAATACCGGAAAGGGTTCAAAATTTTACTATCCATGACAATCATTTTTATATCAATACAGATGAAAAAGGCATTTTTAAAATTCCTATTGGAGAATGATAACGTTCAATAAACTCAAACACTAATACGCGTTTCCTCTCAATAGTACCGTTAAGAAAATTCCCCTCTTTTATTATAACCCAAGTTGCTACCTATTTATTTGTTGGAGGGGTTTCTAACCCCGAATTTTCCCAGTCTTCTGTAGGAGCGACCCGGGGAATGCCATAAGGCATTCATACCGTTGATTTCTTGATTTCTTGGTCGCGACCGTAGGTCGCTCCTACCTTAAGAAACCTATGTTAGATTATGCGCTAAATCGATAATTGAATGCCTCTGCAAAAATATCTTGACGAAGTACGCGAAAATAGTGTATCATTTAAGACTGTTTTTATCTTATATTTCTAACGATAGGTTAAGTCAACTTATAGGTATCGGCGCGAACACAAGTCGTGATTGAATTTATGACGGTTGAAGGTATACGGAAAAACCGTATTGAAGAAGCAATAGAACTCGCTGCACAAGCTCATTATGGACAATATCGAAAAGGCACTGAAACACCCTACATAACACATCCCTATGCAGTAGGGTTCATACTAATGAGAGAAGGTTGTTCTGATGCAGTTGTAATCGCAGGAATTCTGCATGATACAGTCGAAGATACCGACTTAACACTAGAATGTATTCGCGATTGTTTCGGCGAACCTATTGCAAAGATAGTTGATGCATGTTCAGAAAACAAATCTTTGAAGTGGCGAGAAAGAAAAACTGAACTGATTGAAAAATTGAAAACTGCAAGTACAGAAATTTGCCTTGTCACTTGTGCTGACAAACTACATAATTTACGAACAGTTATTTCTGAATATGATGTCATCGGAGAAAGAGTCTGGGAAAGGTTTCACGGCGGAAAAGAAGCACAATCGTGGTACTATAGGAGCATTTTGGAGAGTTTACGATTACATATCAATGGAAAAGAAACAGATAAGAGGGATATAGCAACAATTGAACAGTTCAACACAATCTTTCTCCAACTTCAACAGGCAGTAACGTACCTATTTGATGGGTAGACAAGATAAAGTTCAACAAAGGAAGTATAAAGTAAAAAGAAAATGACCAAGAAAAAGATAAGACTTACCAAAACCGTCAAATGTGCTGGTTGAGCATCAAAACTTGCTCCGGGTGAGCTTTCACAAGTTTTAGAAAACCTGCCAAGATCCACGGACCCGAATCTGCTCGTTGGCACAGAAACATCTGACGATGCAGGTATATACCGTATTTCTGATGAGCTTGCACTTGTCAACACGGTAGACTACTTCACGCCCATTGTCGACGATCCCTATACATTTGGAGCAATCGCAGCAACAAATTCACTAAGTGATGTCTATAGCATGGGGGGAACACCAAAAACTGCATTGAACATCACATGCTGGCCCAAGGATAACCTCGATTTATCAATCCTGGGTGACATCGTCAAAGGCGGTGCAGACAAGGCAGCTGAATCTGGTGCTGCACTCCTTGGTGGACACACAGTAGACTCCCCTGAACTGATGTATGGATTAGCTGTCACAGGTGTTGTGCATCCGCAAAAATTTGTTAGGAACTATGGTGCGCGTCCTGGTGATGTCCTAATCCTAACAAAAAATCTGGGAATCGGCATTCTCACCACCGGCTTGAAATTCAATAAGATCAGTGATAAAGTGCTTCCGCAATTGGTTGAATCAATGACACGTCTTAACGCTTCCGCCTCAGAAGTGATGGTAAAATATGAAGCGACTGCATGCACAGATGTTACTGGATATGGGTTGTTAGGACATGCTACAGAAATGGCAGAAGGCAATGATGTCAGACTTCGTATAAACAGCAGTGTTGTCCCTTATTTTGAAGACGCGCCCGCTCTTGTCTCAAAGAAAGTCTACACGCAAGCATATCTTGCAAATTCAAAATTTCTTGCTGAAAAGATTACATTCAATGAATCAGTTTCAGAAGAAATGCAACATATCTTGATGGAAGCAGAAACTTCAGGCGGACTACTTTTCGCACTACCAGCCGAAAATGCCGATGCAGCCATAGATGAACTTCACGCTGCAGATTGCCCAGAAGCAACCGTAATAGGCGAAGTCATTTCATCCGGAACTGCACATATTGAGGTACATTAAATCACGCTACAGAACGATACCGCCATGACAAAAACTGAATTAGCAAAACAGATCCGATCCGTTTCATATCTTACCGGAGAGTTCAAACTCCGTTCAGGCCAAATTAGTAATTTTTATTGGGATAAATACCGGTTTGAAAGCGATCCAAAACTACTCACTGCTATCGCCAATGAAATGGTAACGTTGTTACCTACGGATTTTGATGGTTTAGCAGGTTTAGAATTAGGGGGAATCCCTCTTGCAACTGCAATATCTTTACAGACAGGGGCTCCTTGTTATTATGTTCGTAAGGAAGCAAAACCCTACGGTACATGTAATCTCATTGAAGGAGGTGTAAGAAAAAACAACACACTTGTTATTATAGAAGATGTCATCACGACTGCTGGACAAGTTTGTACATCAATAGAAGAAATTCGGGGAGAGGGATATACAGTGGAGCATGTAATTGCAGTCATTGATCGGCAAGCAGGAGGAGAAAAAAAAATAAAAGCACTTGGATGTTCTTATAAATCCGTATTTACACTTGCCGAATTAGATTCAGTATAGATATCTTCTTATGATTAGACATACATTATAGGTGATTTGGTGACAAATAAGAAAAAATCTTGTGCTGCGAATAAAAATTAGAAAAAACTGAGTAATAGACATATCGCAACTGCAAAGAACGCACAAGCATACCGTAATATTTTACGAGAAATGTGAAAAAACAAAATGAAAATACTGTTTATTGGAGATATTGTTGGTAATCCAGGAAGGAAGGCAGTTACCGAGTTTTTTAAACAACTTCAAAAAACATCCGAAAATTCGTATGATTTCATCGTAGCAAATGGTGAAAATGCGGCTGGAGGCAAAGGACTTACATTTGAAATAGTCGATCAGTTGTTAGCTTCAGGAGTATCTGTAATAACAACAGGGAACCATGTTTGGGCACAGAAAGAAATCTTTGACTTCGTGGATACAACCCCGCAGTTAATACGTCCGGCAAATTATCCAACTGATGTTCCAGGAAGAGGTTATACCGTTGTTTCCTCAACTGATGGACACTCAAAATTGGGGGTAATCAACCTTGCCGGCCAGATATTCATGAACAGATATTCTAATCCATTTCATACACTGGATTCTATTATACCTGTGATAAAGACTGAAACACCTCATGTTATATTGGATTTTCATGCTGAAGCGACATCAGAGAAAAATGCAATGGGATGGTATGCGGATGGGAAAGTCGGGGCAGTCATCGGCACTCATACACATGTTCAAACAGCAGATGAACGTGTACTACCCAAAGGCACAGCATATATCACCGATGTAGGTATGACTGGACCACACGATTCGGTGATCGGAAGTCGCATAGATCAAGTAATTGATAGTTTCTTAACAATGATGCCCGCAAGATTTGGTGTTGCTAAAGACAATATCAAGTTAAATGCTGTTAAAATCCTACTGAATGATGATACTGGTTTAGCAGAAAGTATTGAGCGAATTCAAGTTCAAATTTGAATAACTATGGTAAAATTTAAAAATAAATACACAATTTCGCAACACGTAGACGGGGAATGCCATAAGGCATTCATACCCGCCAAATGCCTTATGGCATTTGTAGCGTTGATTTGGGGGAATGCCATAAGGCATTCATACCGTTGATTTCTTGATTTGCGGTTTCCTAACCAATGATTGAATGTGTAATAAAATCTATAAATTACCATAATCATGATTTGCACTCACTAAATAGTCATATATACCGGTTTAACAGAATGCTATTTGACATACCGAAACCCCGCACCATCTTTAGTGTAACACAAATAATAAGCACCTTATCAAGAATAGTTGAACAGCAACCCCAACTTCAAAATGTTTGGGTTAAGGGACAGGTCTCAAACCTTAGCAAACCAACATCGGGGCATATATATTTTACTCTTAAAGATGAAAAAAATACTATCAGATGCGTTCTGTTTAAGGGGAGTGCATCACGGCTGAAGTTTATCCCGCCTAACGGTGATGAAGTACTGGTTCAGGGACGAATCAATATCTATGGTGCAAGTAGTCAGTATCAGATAATTGTTAATGATGTAGAACCGCTTGGTATAGGGGCATTACAACGTGCTTTTGATGATTTAAAAAAGCGGCTTTCAGATGAAGGTCTATTTGATTCGCAACATAAGAAACCTCTGCCCAGGTATCCAAATAAAATCGGGGTGATAACGTCTGAAACAGGAGCAGCGATTCAAGATATACAAAAACAACTCCGAAATCGATACCCATTGGCTGAACTCCTGCTTCATCCTACACTCGTTCAAGGTGAATTAGCCGCAGCACAAATCGCTCAGGCAATAAAGGCACTAAACACAAGAACCGATATTGATGTCCTAATAGTCGGACGTGGAGGGGGATCAATGGAAGACCTGTGGGCTTTCAATGAAGAAATTGTCGCAAGGGCAATATTTGAATCCAACATTCCTATTGTATCTGCTGTGGGTCATGAAACTGATTTTACTATTTCTGACATGGTTGCAGATCAGCGATCCCCTACACCCTCTGCTGCTGTAGAGCTTGTCGTCCCTGATATGCAGGAACTAATCCCCCAACTAAAAGCAGTAAAGGAACGCCTCAATCATCTAATTTTGCAGAAATTACAAGATACACATGAAAAACTTAATGCATTACAAGATGGGTTATCACCTACGAAAAGAAGGGATAGCATAAATCAATTATCTCAAACAATCGATGATCTAGAGGCAGCGTATCAAAAAGCAATAATAGATAAAATAGAGGTTGATAACAACCAATTGAAGTCTTTAGCAGCCCAGTTAAATGGACTCAGTCCATTAGCGACATTAAAACGTGGCTACAGCATTTGCAGGACAGTTTCTGGTGAAATAATTACTTCAAGCAATCAAATCAAAAAGGATGAGATTCTTGATGTAAAACTCTCACAAGGTAGTCTTGTGTGTACTGTAAATGATACTTTAGAGTAAATTGTAAGGAGATACAGTTTGACTTTTGAAGAAAAACTTGTAAGAATAAAAGAAATTGTAGAGAAATTGGAAGCACCTGATACATTAGAATTGGACGCGTCTCTGACACTCTTTGAAGAAGGTGTCAGTTTAGTTCGCGAGTGTAGAGAACTTCTGGAAAAAGCTGAAGTAAGAGTGCAGAACGTTTCGCAAGATGCGCAAAGAACTATCAACGGGGAATCTATAGACGATAGTGAAAACGGAGTATAGAATGGTCCTACAGAAAATAAATGACCCCTCGGACCTAAAAAACCTGAGTATTCGTGAGTTGGAAACACTTGCCGAGGAAATGCGTGCATTTATGCTCTCTGTGCTTTCCAAACATCCAGGACACTTTGCTCCGAACTTCGGCACAGTAGAACTGGCAATTGCAGTACACACAGTTTTTGATACACCCCGCGATAAAGTCATTTGGGATATTGGTCATCAGGCATATCCCCATAAACTTCTAACTGGACGCTTGGATACATTCGATACGTTGCGGCAGACTGACGGAATCAGCGGCTTTTTGAGTCGAGAAGAAAGTAAATATGATGTTTTTGGAGCAGGCCACTCCAGCACTTCAATCTCGGCTGCATTAGGAATCGCCGCTGCACGTGATGCTAACAACGATGACTTCAAAGTAATCGCGATTATTGGCGATGGTGGATTGACAGGTGGTATGGCACTTGAAGCATTGAACGCTGCAGGTGATTTTAGAAAAGACATGCTCGTGATTCTCAATGATAACCAGATGTCAATATCGCCCACAATCGGGGCAATCTCAAAACATTTTCATAAATTGATTAGTTCACGTGGGTACAACAAGCTACGATCCGGTGCTGGGGAATTAATGGAATTCATTTCATCTGATGCTAAAGCACTCGCACAAAAAATAGAAGCATCCTTAAAACCTGGCACGCTATTTGAGGAATTCGGTTTCCGTTACTTCGGGCCCCTTGATGGGAATGACTTAGAATCACTCGTACCAATTTTAACGGGAATCCGCGAATTATACGGTCCAATTTTGGTGCATGTTGTAACGAAAAAAGGATTAGGATATACCCCCGCTGAAGATGATCCAGTCGGATTTTACAGTGTGAGTGGACAATTTGACCTGAAAACAGGGAAATCCCTCCGTCCCTCATCCGCAATACCGAAGTACACTGATGTATTCAGTCGCACCTTGATTGAGGAAGCCAAGAGAAACCCACGAATTATCGGTGTTACCGCTGCTATGCCGGGTGGAACGGGTTTAGATAAGTTCGCAGAAACCTTTCCAGACCGATGTTTTGATGTTGGATTAGCAGAACAGTGTGCAGTAACTTTCAGTGCAGGCCTTGCAACGGAAGGCCTCAAACCGGTTGTGGCCATATACTCAACCTTTTTACAACGCGGGTATGACCAAGTGCTCCACGATGTCTGTATACAAAATCTACCTGTAGTTTTTGCCCTTGACCGCGCTGGACTTGTAGGAGCTGATGGACCTACACATCATGGTGTTTTTGATATCGCATATCTTCGTTCAATTCCTAACATGGTAGTGATGGCACCAAAAGATGAAAATGAACTACAGCACTTGCTCAAAACCGCACTTAGCTACGAAATGGGCCCTATCGCAGTCCGTTACCCACGTGGGACTGGGTTAGGTGTTGAATTAGATGCAGAACCTAAACCTATTAATATTGGTAAAGCAGAGATATGCCGTGAAGGGGAAGACTTACTCATCATAGCAATTGGAAATAGAGTCTACCCCGCACTTGAGGCAGCAGAAACATTGTCTGAAACAGGTATCAATACATGCGTCATAAATGCCCGTTTCGTTAAACCATTAGACACAACCTTAATCATTGATATGGCAAAAGAGATTGGTAAGGTAATTACCATTGAAGACGGTATACTGATGGGAGGGTTTGGTAGTGCTATACTTGAAGCACTTGCCGTTGAAGGCATTACTGATGTTCGAGTCAATTCACTCGGTGTACCAGATAGATTTGTTGAACACGGAGATGTCAATACATTATATGATCGATACGGGTATGATACACAAGCGATTATTCGTGCAGGAATTGCCTTAGCAGTAGGGGCTTAATGTCAACCTTCCAATGTTGATTGCCGTTGTATTAGCAGAATTATGACTCAAATTTGCTTAGAAGTTACTACTATGGTAAATTTTGAAATAATTATACATCTCTTCTGTAGGAGCGACCCGGGGAATGCCATAAGGCATTCATACCGTTGATTTCTTAGTCGCGACCGTGTGATCGCTTCGGTAGGAGCGACCGTGTGATCGCTTCGGTAGGAGCGACCTCTGGTCGCGACCCGGGGAATGCCATAAGGCATTCATACCGTTGTTTTCTTGATTTGGAGGTCGCCCCTACCATATCTCTACAGTTAATGAGACATTATCAATTAGAAACGGTATAACAAAAAAACAATTAAAAGATGGAAAGGTTAGATATTGTCCTTGTGCAGCGAGGTTTAGCCGAAAGTCGACACCAAGCAAAACGTCTGATCATGGCAGGGGTAGTGAGAGTAAACAATAATTCCAAACTCAAGCCAGGGCAACGTATAGATCCTGATTCTGAAATAGAGCTGAAACAACCCCCGAAATATGTTAGTCGTGGTGGATTGAAACTTGAAAAAGCACTTGACGAATTTAATGTACCTGTAAAAGACAAAGTTGCAATTGACATCGGGGCATCAACAGGGGGATTTACAGACTGTTTGCTTCAACATGATGCTGAATGCGTCTACGCAGTGGATGTAGGATATGGACAGTTGGCTTGGAAACTCAGAAAAAATCCGCGTGTTAAAGTACTTGAAAGAACAAACATCCGTCATATTGACCAACGCCATTTTCCAAATACAATTGACATAGCAGTGATTGATGTCTCATTCATCTCCTTGCAAAAAGTTCTACCAGTCGTTGTTGAAAAGTTAGGCATAACTGACATTATTGCTCTCGTCAAACCTCAATTTGAAGCAGGACGTGTCCATGTAAAAAAAGGTGGAATCGTTGATGACCCTGATGTTCATATATCCACACTCATCAATCTAATTAACTTTGCACACAGGAGCTTATCCATAAAAACAAAGGGACTGACATTTTCACCTATTCACAGCGATATTGTCAATATAGAATATCTACTCTGGCTAAATAAATCCACTTCTATTCAAAATATGAATGCAGACATCACGAACTTTGTCAGTGATGTTGTAAAAACCGCGCATCTTACATTTTACAGAGATAACCTTCAAAATTGGAATTGATACGATGACTCGACGAAAAAAAATAATGATTATTCTTCCTTTGCTAATTCTTATTTGTGGCATGGGCGGATTTCTTTTTGTAAGCTCAGACTATTTCTTAGAAAACTATATCAAAGATAAATTGATTTCTGCAATCCAGGAACAATTCACTCAGGATTTTGAAGTTTCACTTGATGAATTAAAAGGTAATATCCTAACTGGTGTTGTAATGAATAATCTTTCTCTAAAAGAAAAAAATATAGAAAAATCATCTGTTTTCTCCTCAGAGAAGGTAGTATTCAAGTATAATTTTTTGGGATTACTAAGACGAAAATTGCTTGTAACAGAATTACAAGTCACCTCTCCAAAAGTAAACATCATACGCAATAAAGATGGAGAGATTAACTTTACCAAAGTTCTAAATAAAGAAGATAGTAATTCTCAAAGTTCCTTTGCATTCGCAATTTCCAATGTAAAAATTAATGGTGGAGTCGTCCACTTTACAGATAGACAACAGAAATCAGAACTTAGTCTTCCAAACATAGAAGTTAACATAGAGGGACAGTTAGATGAATGGAATCATACCGGTAATTTTTCTGTTGGTAAAGGTAATCTCATCGTAAATGGAATTGAACTGCCGATTGAACAGATTAAGGATATGAAGTTTGCTATATCTACCGCAAGAGCTGAGCTATCGGAATCACTCAAGATACAAATTGGCAACTCACTTATAGACATACAGGAACTCAATAGTAATTTGGAACAGGGAAGTTGGAATACTATTATTGAATCAACGTTTGACTTAGCAGATGTGCAAAAACTGCTTGGAAATAATTTACAACTCACAGGTTTATGCAATGCAAAATTGTCTCTATTTGAAACCAATTCACAATTAAATGGAAAATTCACAGTAACGTCTGAAGCACTATCTGTCAATCAGTTATCTGCTGTTAGTGATGGTCCCTCAGAAACAATATCTGGGCAGTTGAACATAGCAAAGCTGAATATTGACTCAGAAATAGTCTTAGCAGAAGTACCCCAAATAACTATCCCCAATATCAGTGCTGAACTTGCGGGGGGAACTTTCACTGGAAAAGGTATACTTTCATTTGATGAAAAAGCTCAAGGCTCTCTCATCGACCGAATACAACATTATGTCAAACAACCTATAACCTATGAAGGCAATTGTGAAATTTCAGATTTTGAACTACCTTCTCTCCTGTCTTGGTTTCCTCAATTGAATATAGTTACTCCACAAATACAGTCTGGAACAATTAACGCAACGGCATCATTTACGGGTGATACAACAAACCTGTTTCAGTTCAATAGCAATCTGCAAATGTCTGATACAAGTCTACTTGTCCAAGAAAAAACTATTCCTTTAAAAGACTCATCTTTTGACTGTAATATTAACTATGAAGATGCCAATACTTCAACCGTTAGTGTTGTTGGCACCATAGATAATACTACCGTCGACATAAGCGGGACTGTTGACAACTTCAATGTGAAACTTGAGAATGTTGACTTTGGCAAATTGTTCAAAATCGCAAACTCTGTTCCTTTTTCAGGTATAGGTAAGATAGAAGCACAAGTCAATATAGATGGAACTGCAACGGGATATGCTGAAATACCTAACGCATATTACAGTCATGTTGAAGGGGAACCAATACCCATTGGAAGATTGATAGGAAATATACGATATGTTGACAAGACAGTGTATTTTGAAAACGCACACCTAACAAATGAAGGTCAAATGGGTGTTACAAATATCGTCATTGATGGTGAAATTAAATTGGAGGAAAAACTTCCAACCAAAATAAATATTGTCGCGAATCCACTTATCTTAGATGAAAACTATAACAGACTGTTATTCACACAACCCCATCCCATTGAAGGTGTTATGAGAGGAGAACTAAAACTATATGGCAACCTAATTGATAATCTTGATGGAAAAGGAAATTTTACTGTAGATGGTGGAAAAGCTTGGGGAATTCAGATAGATCCTGTCACACTACCACTGGAAATTGATGACTATTCTGTAACAATTCCTAATTTTGAGATAACCACAAATGGTCAACAAGTCTATCTGAATACTCATGTAACAAGTGAGGGTGAGTTTGAGCTTAATATCAGGAATAAGGATGTCAAACCGGTCCAATTAGCAAAACTGGCTATGGCAATGGGTATTACTGACTTTCCACTTGACAGTAAGATGAATATCAGCATTAGTTCACAACAAAAAAAGCAGGAAGATTTTGTGTTTAAAGTAAACCTTAACTTTTCTGATATAATCTATGAAAACGTCATACTCGGAGAGGCTGTTCTTGAGGGAACTCTTGTAGAACAGAGCAAGATAACTAGTGAACCCGACTACTTCCAATTTATTGGCAAAGCATTTAATGGAACAACAGATATAGAAGGAAGAATAGATACGACTGAAGAGATGCGATACCAGTTCAATTTGCAGTCTGATGAAATAGATGTTTCACCGATTCTTCAGATATTGAATCAAAGACTTGAGGAGGTATCAGGAACAGCAGACAGTGTTGTTGCTATAAAGGGGACGCTATCGGACTTAACTGCTCCTCAACCAGAAGAACCGTCAAATAAACGTATTCACCCTTATGCCGTAGATATTAAGATCAGTCAAACCCAACTTGAGTACAATTCACTTCCTATTACAAATTCAACCCCCATTCAGATAAGGTTAGAAAATGATATCTTGACAGTATCAGAGTGTTCACTCAATTTGCAAGGAGAAGAGTCTCCGTTTGTAGTTCTCGCGGGCACCTTTGATACAAAAAGTGAAGTTATCAACTTCAACGCAAAATCCAACGGTGATTTTGCGTTTGATGCAATAGGAGAAGCATTCAAAATCCCTGTTACTGGCAAGGCAAACTACGATCTGCAATTAACAGGTAATATAAGCACTCCAACATTAAATCTAAATTGGCAATTGCCAATCTTAAATATTCTGACCAATATTGGAGACCTCAAAGTAAGTAGTATCAGCAGCGAAATAACATATCAAAACAACGCCATACACATCAAACCTTTCACTGCGTGGGTATTAGACAATCCATTGGAAATCGGTGGGAATATATCTGTAAATCATAATAATTTCAACGAATCAAATCTTAACATTAAAATCAAAGGGGACAAACTTGATTTAGCAAAGTATTCAGATATACTAAAAAACCTTATCCCTGCTGAGTTAACGAATCACCAATCACAAGAAGCTACACCGATAATTGAAGGATACATTGAAGTCTTACTGAATATGACTGGCAGCGTTTCAGAACCTATATTAACACTAAACACACATTCAATTGAAAATCATCCCATCCAAGTAAGCCATTTAGCAGAACAGATTAAGTTGCAGCAGATGAATTTAGTAATAACTTTCAAGGAGGAATTGCTACAGATACAGGATTGGGTTGTAAATGGGGAAATAGGTACAGGCAATATTAAAATAAAAGGTGACATGAACTTTTCAACACAAAGCAATGACATAATAGATTTTGATATAGGAGCATCTTTTGAAAAATTGGAAATAGGTGAATTTGTCGCATTCTACAATCAACAACCACCGTTAGTACAAGGTGCGGTCAGCGGATCTGCAACATTGTCTGGTACAGGGTTTAATCCGAATCAGATAAAAGCAACTGCAAATATTAATGAAATTAATTTACAAGTATATAACTATCAAATTAATAATAGAACTCAGTCAGTCTTTAGTTTAGATAACAGCAAACTCAATTCGTATATGCCATTGAACATCTCATCACCAACATTGGCAACCAATGTTGACATTCGTTTGGACCAAACCCTTACAAATCCAAAAATAGTGCTGCTTTGGAATGGAACAATCAATCCACCTTTGCAGAAAGACAATGATTCCCCTTTGCATTGGCAAGGGAATGTTGAATACATCAATAAACAGTTTGTTGTCGGTATAGAACTATCTAATAATAAAGATAAATTAAAACTAACAGGTTTGATTCCGTATGACATAACACAAACCAATACCGATTTAATGACCCGCTTTACACCATCTCCAATAAATATTCAACTTCTTGGTAATGAACTTCCTATAGCATATTTCCCTGGACTTGATAGAGTATTCTCAGAAGTAGATGGAGTTACTGATATCAACCTGCAACTGAAAGGGACGATGCCAAAACTCTATTTAGAAGGTAATATATCTATTGAAGCACCTAAACTTCTATTTCATCAATATCAACACCCACTAAAAAACGTCCAAATCCAACTCAACGCACAAGAAAATGCTATCGAAGTAACTAAGTTACAATGGGATATTGAAGATGGTACAGTTATGCTTGATCCACAACAGAAACAGAGCAAATTGAAACTAAAAGGGTTAACACCGCAAAGTATTGAAATATTTGACTTAACATTGAGAAAGTATCCACTCAGTTCAACGCTAAGAAATGCCTTGCCAAATGATATAATAAATAACGTATCAGGCAGTGTTACTGCAACGCTCAAAAAGTTAAGCATTCCACTTCAATCTTTTTTCAACAATGGCGAAACAAACCCCATACCGAAGATACGTCAAGTAATCACCTTTGACAGGCTTACTCAAAATGCAGAAGCAGAATTAACTATAGAGGACATTCAAGTCGGATTCTTTACACTGGATACAAACTTTTTATTTCAGAACCAAGATATGATCCCAATTTCGCTTACTGAAGGCTCATTTCAAATCAAGGCATTGAAACTAATAAATACTAATCAAGAAAGTGTTGATAGTATACAAAAACCCCTCATATTCACCTGCTTTGCAAGATGGAATATGCATGGCACTATAGCTGCCAATCTGAGTTTAGATAACTTCAATCTATCCACATTAGACCCAATGTTACCCCCCGACTTTAGAGAAGCATATCGCAAATTCGGGGATTTATCAACTTCCATAGACATTACAGGGACTTATGAAAAACCTAAGGTGACGATAAATATTGTTGGAAATGAACTCGGAATCAATGAGGCCTCTATTGATGAATTTTCAGTTCAACTTCTTTATGACTTTGATGGACTGAAGTGGCATATCTCCGGAAACAAACCTATTATGAGAATTGGAAGAAATCAGTTATCCTGTTCCGGTCAAATACCCTTTTTATTGTCCTTCACTGAATTTCAAGCGATACCAATAGATGCTGAGATGGCGGTAACTCTTGACTTACAACTGAACGACCTCAGCATTTTGCAACAGATTGATCCTCTGTTTCAATCTGTAAATGGGAACGGAATTATCAATGCAACACTCCTCGGTACACCAGATACGCCTCGACTCAGTGGAACAGGAACTTTGGATGATGTCGCAATTAGAATTGTTGATTCACCAATTGCCTTTGAAGATACCAACATACAGTTTAGTTTCACTCAATCTAATATCAATCTCACAACTATGGAAGGTCAGTTGAATGATGGAAACTTTTCCACCAGTGGAGTAGTTAATTTGGATTGGTTCAAGATTAACGATATCAACCTTGAAACTGAATTAAATAACTGTACTTTTACACAACCAAACTTATACCAAATCAATATAAATTCAGACTCATTAAAACTACATGGAAATGTTGACAATCTCATTCTGGAGGGATCCTTAAATATCAAATCAGGTTATTACCAACAAGATTGGGATTGGGAAGATGTCCTAAACGCATTCTCAGCAGGAACTGTTAGTGAAGTTGACCTACTTTCTTATGCTACTATTCTGCGAGGTCTTGATCTAAACATCGGAATTGATATACCAAATAACTTTCGTTTACTTTCTTCAACTGCAGGAAGCACAGAAATTGAAATAGCTTGCAACGGTCAAATCACAGGACCTATTCAGGAACCCCTTTTTACAGGGACCGTCTCTTTACTTGGTGGAAAAATCGCTCTATTAACAACTACTTTTGAAATTGTCGAAAATTCTACAATTAGAAACAATAGCACAACGGTCTTTAATCCAGAACTACAGATTTTTCTTGAAATACCGAACCCAATTCCTGGAGTGTTACTAAGTGATGGTAGTACAGCAGATTTAAAAGTTACTGCATCAATCACCGGTATCCTTGAAAATGGAGATATTGATAATGCAAAACTCAGTCTGCAAGCAGAACCTATCAATTCTTCAACAACGGAAGTCTTTACTGATGCTGACGTTCTTGCCCTTCTCTTACCCGGAAATAACCTATCTCTTTCGTTAGGTGGGTTTACCGTCACAATCACCAAAGGTTTAAACAACGATGAACGCCATATATTCGCAGAATATCCATTCATACTATTTGGTAGAAGGTTTCCTATCAGATTGGAACGTGATGTAAACGGAGAGTACGGTGTTGATGTTCAACTGTTGGATATACGGTTCTAATTATGTATCACCTGGATTTCAATCACTACCCTAAATCCATTAATGTTCGTTCACATATTGTGTGTAATTTTGGTGGACTTCTGTTATTACTATTCTGTTTTCTTGCACTTAAACCAGTCTATGGAGAAAACACTGTTACCACACACTCCTTTGATTCCTCAAGTGATACAATACAACAAAAGAAAATTACGAAAATTGAGTTCTTCATTGATACAATACTCGTGTCTGATAGTGAAGTATTAGAGCGTTTGAATGAGATGATCTATATAGAGAACGGATCACAATATTCACGTTACAAAATTCAACAAAGTGTAAATTCACTTTTCGCTTCACAACAGTTCTATCAAGTTGATGTCTATCACATAGAAACACCGGATGGTGTTACACTCAAATTCGATTTAACGAATGTAATTCGTATCCAGAATATTACGATACTCGGTGCACGTTCTGACCCACTCAAACAAGATATTTATGCTTCACTACGATTAAAACCTGGGGATATGTATGTCCAGAAAATTGCACTTAATGATATAGATACTATAAAGAATGTTTGTGCAGAGAACGGATATTTCTCAGCAAGAGTAAATATTAGTCTTCTTTCTTCAGGGGGAAGATTAACATATAAAATTGACTTAGGTGAACCCACTTATGTTTCTGAAATAAAAATCCATGGAAATACAGCTATTTTTACAGAGAACATTAAAGAAAAATGTCATACACGCGTTGGAAGTATCTATCAAAAATCTGTTATAGATGACGATCTTAGATTAATTCGCGATTTATATAGAAAAAAGTATTACCATAGGACAGAAATAGAAACTACCTTTCAATCAGGTGTGGTGACATTTAGCATTACGGAAGGAACACAACTATTACTTGACTTTGTAGATGAAAATGGAAAACCAATATTTAAAGAATCTATTTTACGTAGTTTATGGGAGAAATTGCGCAATATCAGACAAGAATCAGAAAAAGATAAACTTATGGGGGATATTACCTCTTTTATAAACGATCAGTCACAATGGATACAGATTGTTGAATCACATTTTAATACAAGAGGATACGACGGCACAACAGTTAATTTAGAAAAAATTACCAATTCCCCACTACATGTTAAGTTTACTATTAAACTAGGTAAACGTCACCTTGTGAAGAAGGTTGAATTTGAGGGTAATGACGCATTTACGGATCAAGAATTACTCCGTGAGATGGATACCAAACCTGTCAGTTTTTTCTCGCGACATATCAGGAAACGTTTCTATTCCGAACAAATACTTGAAAGAGATAAGAAGCGTCTGAGAATTCTTTATGAAAAAGCAGGATACCCAAAGTTAGATGTAAAACATGTTTTGGCAAAAAACAATACGAAAGCTGAAAATACCGGTGAAGTTTCAATTAGGCTCACTTTTGTAGAACCTTACAAAGAGGTAATTTATCGATGTCATTTTATTGGAAACAGTGTTATAGATACAGCAAGTCTAACTGCAGCTTTACCGGATGCACCACCAGTGCCAAATGCAAGACTTGAACAGAAAAGATATGAAAATGCAATTATAAAAGAATATCATGACCTTGGTTACATCGATGTTACAATAGAAAATCCTAAATTCGTAGATAAGTTAGAGACACCTACCTTTCAACTAAAAGGAGATTTTACGAAAACATTGGATGCTGGCATGCTTCCACAGTCGTTGAAAAAACTATTTAATGAACATGATCTAACACTAACAGGTATGTATGTTGCCACAAAAATAGGTGATGAATGGACAATTCAGGATGCTAAGGGAAATGCACGATATACACTTAATCAGGATAAAGAATATCTTTCAGTTTTTGAGCATGGAATACTACTATTTGAAATAACTGAGGGTGAACAGATAAAGTTTGGTTCTTTCAGTTTCGTTGGCGACACTGGTGTAAATCAAAAAGTACTAACACGTGAAGTTGCACATCTGCAAGGTAAAATATTTAAACCGGATAAATTAAGCCAAGCAATACAGAACCTATATGCCACAGGCATATTTGAACCAGGTATCCGGGTCGTACCTATTGAGCCTGCATCTGCTGAAAATCAATCAAATTATTCTAATTCTACTGATGGATCGAATTCGGTGCTACATAAACCTACTGTCAGAGATGTTGAAATTGGACTTCAAAAAAGTAATCCGAGACACTTCGGTGCTGGTGGTGGTTTCAGCTCAGCTGACGGTTTGCGTGGTACAATCACTATGAGTCATCTAAACCTTTTCAAGCGAAATATAAGATTGGGAATTCGCGGAAGGTGGGGTACACGTGGATATTTATATAGCACAACATTAACCGAACCGTGGTTGATTGGAAGAACAAGCGGTAGCCTTCAATTTTTGGGAAGAAAATTGGAAGAAGATGATGATGTAAGAGCATTACAAGGTAGCTTTGGTCTGAGTAGAAAGTTATCAACAACGCACCGTTTGAACTTAGAATACAGTTATCGTTTCTTAAAAGATATTTCTGTAGAATCCTCAGAAACAACAGTGAGCAGCCTTCTCTTTTTATGGAGACAAGATAGTCGATTACCAGCCTTGAATCCGACATCAGGCATGTATAATGAATATACTGTAGAATATGCTGGAAAGTTTTTAGGTGGTGAAAGCAATTTCATTAAAATTACTGCAGATACTCGGTATTACAAACAGTTGTTTGTACGTGGTCTTGTACTTACTCCCGCTTTCCGTATAGGTTACACACCTGGGCTACAGGACAATCCTAATAGCGATACAGAATTGATATCATTCGAACGATTCTGGGCAGGTGGTAGTACTACTGTCCGTGGCTATGAAGAAAGAGGGCTCGGTCCTGAAGATATTACAGGGAAACATAGGGGTAATGTGCAGTTCATTTTCAACACAGAATTACGTTTCCCGATTTTCAATCCCTTTCATGGTGTTCTTTTCTTTGATACTGGTAACGTATGGGGCTCAATAGAAGACATTGAATATAAATGGTTACCGTCTGCGGTCGGTGCAGGGTTACGTCTCAACATTGGTCCCATTATTGGTGGAGTTGATTACGCAGTACCACTCGTTTCAGTTCCTGATGTGTTAACTAATTCGTTTTATTTTCGGATCGGTAATACATTTTGATGCTTCAAATTATGCTTGCGGATCAAAAGTTTTTCCAAGTGCCTTAGGTGCTTCAGCGCGACCAACAAATCCTGCTAAAACTGCCAAACACAACAGAAAAGGCAACATCATAAACCATTGACGTTGGATTGCCAATCCAAACGCTTGAAAGCGATATTCCAGTGCAAACCCAAAACTGAATAGGAGTGCAGCTCCACACGTTTTTATCGGATGCCATTTGCCGAAAATTACGATAGTTAAGGCAATAAAACCGCGTCCTGCGGTCATCTCCGAATTGAAGTATGGAACATCAGCAAGCGATAAATAACCACCTCCGAGTCCAGCCAAAACCCCAGCAAGCAGCATACACGCTGTACGAATAAGCAATACGTTTGATCCGACAGTTGAAATGGCATTTGGGTGTTCCCCACAGGCGCGCACCCTTAATCCAAAATGTGTGTGGTATAGAAATATGTAAACGCAAGGAACAAGAAAAAAGGTGAGATATACGATGATATTTTGTGAAAAAAGAACCTTACCAAATATTGGTATTTCTGATAAAACAGGTAAATGAATGTCATTAAAAGCAGTAGATTTAAGAGATCTTCCAAATACTTGTAAGAGTCGTTGGTTAATAACTTCAGTAAAACCCAATGCAAATAGTGTCAACGCAGTGCCAATAACAATCTGGTCACCACGTAGTTTAATTGCGAAGATGATGAAAATGATAGCCATGAGTAATCCACTCACACCTGCTGCAAATAGCCCAATCCACGGCGCAAACATTGGTAATCCTGCTGTATAAAAGGAACCTATCATACCAGATAGTGCCCCGATTAGCATCATACCTTCAATGCCGATGTTAATAACACCGGCACGTTGAGATACCAATTCTCCTAATGCTGCCAACAGTAAAGGGGTTGCGCCACGAATGGTAGCTGCAAGTACTTCTTCTACTAATAACATTCCGTTTCCTTATCTCCAAACAGTAATAACAACTATGGTTGTTTTGTTGATTGTTTATTGAAGAGTCTTGCAGAACTAAACCCAATAACATAGAGTAGAATGATCGCTTGCATCATCCAAGTTACCTTCCCAGAGATTCCGATTTCTCCTTCCATAGCAAAAGAACCTCTTGAAAGTGCACCAAACAAGAGTGCCGTCGCAACCGTACCAAGCGGGTGTAATTTTGCCATCAGTGCAACAGCAATAGCTGTATAGCCATAACCTGGGGAGAAACTCTTTGTTAGTTCATTTGCAAGTGCCATGAGCTCAATAGCACCACCAAGCCCCGCAAGTGCTCCGCTAATAAAGAAAACTTGAAGTGTGTTACGTGCCACAGAAATCCCCGCTGCTTTTGCGGCTGCGGCACCTTCACCAACTGCACGAAGTTGATACCCAAAAGTAGTACGAAATAGCACAAATGTCAAAACTACTGCTAAAACAAGGGCAATTACGATGCCATAGTGAAGCCTATATTGAGCAACAAATCGGGTTAATCTTACCCACTCAACCACTGAATCGCTTTGTGACCCAATTTTTGAGGTCTCTTGAAGAGGTCCCCCTTCTATCATCAAACCCATCAGATGAATTGCAACATAGTTTAGCATAATAGTGCTGATCACTTCGTTTACATTTCGTGTTACTTTTAGTATTGCGGGGATCACACCCCATAGTCCTCCAGTAAGAATAGCAGTGGTAAGACATAACGGGACACCTATCCATGAGGTATGCGGTATCATGTATGCTAATCTCGTTCCGAACCAAGTAGCCCCTAAAGCACCAACCAATAACTGCCCTTCAGCTCCGATGTTCCAAATCCCACACCGAAATGCAATGCCGACTGACAGTCCAGTCATCAGAAAAGGTGTAGTTTTAACGAGCGTTTCACTTAGTCCACTAACTGACCCTAACGAAACTCTTGCAGCAGCGGTATAAGCTTGAACAGGATTATACCCACATAGTAGTAAAATGATTGCATTTGTTAGGGAAGCACAACCTAAAATTAACAGTGGAATCGCCACCCATTGAATAAAACGGGGATAGTTCGCCAATGAACTAACACATTTGGATTTCGCTGTAAGTAACATTCCAAAAAGATTATTCATCAATATCTGTTTTTCCAGTCATCAATAAACCCAATGTTTCTATGTTGTTGCGGTGTTCTGTTGCATCTATGAGTTTTCCATTTGACATGACAAACAGTCTATCACTCATCTGTAGAACTTCATCTAACTCGGTAGAAATTAGAAGTACTGATTTTTTTTTATTTCTCTGTTTAAGCAAATTCTGATGTACAAACTGTGCTGCATTTATATCTAATCCGCGTGTAGGATTTACAGCAACAAGTAGCTCAGGTTGTGGAGAAAGTTCTCTGGCAACCACTATTTTTTGTTGATTACCACCAGAAAGTGAAGAAGCAGGAATTTCATAAAAGGGTGGACGAATATCATAAATATCTATCAATTTCTTCACATTTTCTGTTTTTGCTTTTTGGTCAATTACACCCCATTTTGATACTTTTCCCAAATAAGGAATATTTAACATTAAATTTTCTGCAACAGTAAAGGTCGTAATGATACCCATTGAATGTCTATCTTCAGGTATAAATCCGACACAACAATGTCGAATGTTCTTTGTTCCTTTTGGTTGGTTCCCTAAAATATCTATCGTGCCGGAAGTTATCGGACGTAACCCCATTATTGCTTCTGCCAATTCACGTTGGCCGTTTCCATCAACACCTGCTATACCAACGATTTCACCCCGAAATGTATCCAAAGATACATCTGTTACAGCAATTTCTTTTCGGTTGCCTTTTACAGTCAAGCCAGAAATACTTAGGACCACATCAGTAGAAGTTTTACTCTGATTTCGTTTGACTTTTGGCACATCCTCACCCAGCATCTCTGTTGCGAGTTGTTGTGAAGTGAGTTCACCTGTCCTGCCACTATATACTTTCTTTCCACGCCTCAATACCGTAATTCTATCACTTATTTCTAATACTTCCTTCATCTTATGACTAATAAATATGATGGATATACCATCATTCTGTAGTGTCCGTAAAATGGCAAAGAAACCGTCTACCTCCTGCGGACTCAAAACTGCTGTTGGTTCATCAAGAATCAGGATGCGCGCATCTATTGCAAGTGCTTTTAGTATTTCAACACGTTGCTTTAATCCTACTGATAACGTTCGCACCAGAGCATTTGGATCTACAGATAAACCGAACCTATTGGAATATGCTTCGGTTATTCGGTTTGCTTCATCTTTTTTATAGCGAAATTTGCTAAGTTTAATTGGGTATTCTTTTGATATAGATGCTGTGGGGTGCTTATTTAGTTTTGGTTTGACAACCGAAGAACTGAATTGGGAAATACTAAGCGCAATATTTTCTGCAACGGTTAGATTCTCTATGAGCATAAAATGTTGATGCACCATACCTATACCATTGGTAATTGCATCACGTGGAGATTTGAGTCGTTTGATTTTCCCTGAAATATAGATTTTCCCATCTGTAGGTTGGTATAGCCCATAGATGAGATTCATTAGGGTGGATTTTCCTGCGCCGTTTTCTCCTAAAATTGCGTGGATTTCACCCGCTTGCAGATCAAAATTAACGCTGTCAACGGCTACAAGGTTGCCAAATGTCTTCGTAACATTTTTAAGCTCAAGAACGGTATCTGTTTTTATTGTCATATCAAAAACTACATTTACCAATATGGTATATGTACCAATACCATAGTATTGATACAATGATGAAAATGTGTCTATTTGAGTCTCTATATGTATAACACATTTGATTTCATTCTAACCAGCAAAAACACAACAAAATCCGGAAAAGCAGGAAATCTCATATTCAAACATCTTATCAGATGTGCAATGTATTTTCAATTACTTCTCTATTTTGGTCAAAGGCATTCAATTGTTGAAATGTACTTTTGTAGCTGGAGTTTTCAACCCCGAATTTCTCCATTTTCGGTAGGAGCGACCTCCTGGTCGCGACCCGATGAATGCCATAGGGCGAATGCGCTTAGTAGAATACGCCAAATCAACGGTATGAATGCTATATAGCATTCCCCGTGTGGTATTCTACATGATTCGCCATGATTCATACCGTTGATTTGGAGGTTCCTCCTACCGAAGAGAGGCACCCTAACCAGCAATAACAGTGGAATTCCTTAATGAGACAATATTTTTTAGAATTGGTATAATCTTGCCCTTGTCATACTTTTGACATACAAATCAGAAAACTCTGTGATAAAACTGTGGTTTAATTCATTGATTTCAGGTAAAATCTAAGTATAAATCATCACATGAAAGGACATAGAAATGAAACATTTTTATATTTACATAGGATTATTCTTTATTTCAATAGGAGTCTATGCACAGGAAATAACTTTGACACAAATTGATTACAGACAAGACATGCTGTTGGCAAAAGAGCCAATAATAACAGGATTTGAGGGTTCATCTGCTATTGTAGAGTTTGATACCCTTATTGACACGCCAGCTGCAATTGCCTATTACGGTGTTCCCCACACTGAAGGTAAACTGACAACTCCACGATATCGCAAGAGTGCTAAAGGGATATATTTAGATGAGGATCAAACAAAACATCAAATCAAAATGGATATATCAAAGCTTGAGGATGTTCATTACGATACAGGTTTGATTGCAAATAACGGTGGCATTATCGCCTATCGTATTGAGGTGTTCGATCCGCGCATTCAGACTACACGCGCCTATGACAGACAACTAAGATATAAGCGAGAAGGGAAACCTAAAACGGGCAAATATACCTCACTCGTTACATTGACGGAAGGTCCCTTTGTTGATCTTGTTACACATAATTCGGCTGTAATATCATGGGAAACAGACATTCCTACCAAAGGCACTGTCCATGCTGACAATAGAGAGTTCTATCTCTGAATCCTGCTATCCGACATGAAGTTCATCTAACGAAACTGAAGCCAAATACTATCTATGCATATCAAGTCAATTACGGCATCTACACACCGACTTATACATTCAAAACCGCGCTAGATCAGGGGACAAGAGCCCCATTTAAATTCGGCTTTATGTCAGATTCCCGTGCTGGTGTAGGGGGTGGAGAACGCGCCCAAAATGGCGTTAATGCTAAAGACCTTGGACGATTTGCCATTGAACTTTACAACAAAAAGGCGGATTTTGTCTGTTTTGGTGGTGACCTCATCAACGGTTATACCTCTGATGTGCAGGATTATGAATCGCAGCTTGAAACTTGGAAGCGAACGGTCCAGCCTGTCGCTGCTAACATACCGTTCTACGAATCAATTGGTAACCATGAACAGGTAGGAAAATACTATAAAGTTGTTGCGCCACATTTGAAGCAGGATGAATACTATATCCAATTTGCTGGAACGGTTGGCGAAAATAGTGCTGAAGCAATTTTCGCTAAAGAATTTGTTAATCCTCAAGGAAGTCACTACGGCTTAGGTATACCAAAACCTGAAAATAAAGGCAGTAACAATATGGGTGGAGAAGATGTTGGACCTTCTTATCTTGAAAACGTCTACTCTTTCACATACAGCAGAATTCACTTTATCTCTTTGAACAGCAATTATTGGTCAACAGGATACAGAAATCTCAGTGAATTCGGTCAGAAATCGCAGGATAAAACAGCGATAAATCTCGCTCTAAAACACCTTGGAGGTAACAGAGAGGGATACATCATGGCAAATCAGATGGAATGGTTGAAGCAGGAATTAGACGCTGCCCAGAAAGACCTGAATGTAGATTGGGTATTCATCATACTCCATGAACCCCCATTCCCAAACGGTGGACATGTCAAAGATGCAATGTATTGGGGTGTTCCCGGTGAAGGCGGAACAGGTGGTTACAATGATAAAACCGTCCCAATGGGGGATGTCCTTGATATGCGAAATAGATTTTGGAAAATTGTTTCAAGCAAGTCTAAAGTGTTGGCTGTACTCTGTGGTGATGAACATAACTACAGTCGCACACTAATTGATTCATCCATAAATCCAGATTTTCAGTTTCCTGTCTGGCAGGTAATCAGCGGTGGCTGTGGTGCACCCTATTATGTACAGGACAAATCAGTTCCATGGGTTGATAAGGTCAAAGCGTTCGCTATAGATAAACACTTTTGCCTTTTTTCTGTTGATGGGAAAAGAGTGGGATTAGAGGTCTATAACGATAGCAGTCAACTTTTGGATACTATTGATAATTTGTCTATTATACGGTGATATTACGCCTAAGCATGCATCACGTGACAGAACTATTCCTATATTTGTCTAATTTTCGTAACATTTGCGTGATACAATGTAATCAAAATTTCAATTTTGACAGAATTTACGCGCAAACGTATGTGAAGATATTCAAAAGAAACGCGTCATCTGATTAACACGAGGATTTATCAATCGTTCATGGGAAAGGCGACAAATTGATTTAAGGGAGAAAACAATAAAACTTCGTATTGAAAACCTTGCAACATTATTTTTAATAACAGTAATCCTGTTCGGGGGTTGCTCCGGGTGTGGACAAAAGATAGCTACCGAAACGCCTGTTACACCCCCGAATCAATCAACACCAGATAGCACATCTAAGTTATCTGGAGTAAAACAAAATAGAACAAAACCCAAACCGCGCGGAAAAACGGTAAAGTTATCTCCAAAGAACTTTAGTGATTTGGACTACCTTGCGTCACTTAAGGATGTAAAATATATACAAGTAGCACGCGAACACGATGGCGGGATACCGTTCCCTTGGGAACCGACTACTGTTCATCTTGAAACATGGAAAAGAATAATAAGAGTAGAAAGGGACTTGGACGAACACTGGCGAGCAGGTGAGGTAACTATTGATGAGTTCAATGAAAAACACCTTCAACTTTTCCGGGACCTCGGAATTCTGACTTGGGCGCGGATAGTGCTTGATTTAAGTGGAGGCTCTATAGACGATAGGATGATCGCATTAGCGGATCTTGCGTATAAGGAAAATCCAGATGATTTTGACACATTACTCACATGGGTATTTGCAGGAGGAAATCTCACAGATCTTTATGGTAAAGAAAAAACTGCGGCGACACGTCGTTTATATCAAATGAACTCTAATCATCCTTGGGTGTTGCATAAACTCGCAAAGTGTATCTTGGGAACGCATCCTGAAGAGGCTCTCGGTTATGCCCAAAAGGCACAGGAATTGGACCCTGGTTATCTTCACTTGGGTGTTGAAGGTCTCTGTTATTACCAAATGGGAGATTACGAAAAAGCATTAGCATCGTTCCGGCGTTCACATCAATATGCAGTGGCAACCTCACAACCTTCTTACATCATCGGTGCGATCAGTTCGTTGTTCCTTACAGCAGAAGATGTTGTGAACAGTGGGGGCGAAGGTGAGAACGTGCGTGAAAAGATAAGAAAGGCTGGACAACCGATCCTTGGCCCCGATCTGCCGACACCACTGCGTCGTTAGAGAGAAATTAGTTAAATCATTTATTGAAATTATTGAGAAGATTATCATCCAAACAGAATAAGGAGAATAGTATGCGAAAGAGTGTTATTATTTCATTAATACTTTTAGTATTGGTTATTTGTTCACCATTTTACTTACTTGTTTGCTCGGCAGAGGCAAACGGAGATGCCAACACGCCAACGTTTGAGTTGAGTCTTGAACCGATGCATCCGCAAGCATGGTTGGGCTGGCGACCTGAATATAAAACGAATGTGTCATTTATTGCCAGCATCAAAGGCAAGACAGCGACAGGTAAAAACATTACGAAATTTACGAATGTCAAGTTTACGTTTGATCTTGGCACCCCTTCCAAATGGAAAGGTGTCTGCATGAATTTTGATGGAGATACCGATGTAAAAGAGTCCTATGATTTGTTTTTCCGCAAAGAAGATAACGCGAGTGGTTCGGGATATACGTATACGGTGAAGCGTCCGATAGCGGTTCCGGGTGAGGGAAATAATGTGTCGGGGCAACCGGTTGAGATAGGATTAGGGATGACAGAAACGGAGGGCGGTAATAGTAGTGTTACTGTCACTGTACGTGTTAACGATTATGCGGCAGTCGGTATTTTATCAGCAAGTGCTACCTTCAACTACGAGGACCCAGTTTCAGGAAGTTCCTCATCGGAAGGGGATGCAAGTGATGCGATTAGTATTCCTTTAGACAATAATGGCAATGATATTGCTGATTCGTGGGAACCTGGGGCATGGGTAAAGGGTAGACATACCCTTCTCACAGACAATCAAGGATAACACATTTCAATGATATTTCAAGGAAAATTAGGAAATCGATATAATTTTTAACTTGACATTTCTGAAAACCAATATTATAATATAGCGGCGTTAGTTAAGCCACACAAACCGAATTCCAAATACGAAGGGTCTGGGCAGCGGCAAAATGCATGGATCTGACACTTTTAGGTTAGTTGAATAGATTCCTACAGAACGTTGAATCTGTTCCAAATTTTTCATTGCGTTACTATGGGGTGAACGTGTAATAAAACGCGTATCAATTCCCTTATCAGGGACTTTAAGGAAAATGTGTAAGTTCTGTTGCTTTGACAAATTTGAAAAAAAAAATGTATAATTTACAGAACTGAACTTTAGAAAAGACGCATTAAGTTGGAAAGATGCTCTCAAAGACATTGAGAATACATAAACGCCCAAATAGAAAGGAGAAAACAATGAAACTTCGTATTGAAAACTTTGCAACATTATTTTTAATAGCAGCTATTCTACTCAATGGTTGTTCGGGTTGTGGAGAAAGAGAGAACGAAACAGCCCAAGGTGAACGCTTTCACAACGACCTGTTACATCAAGATCATGATCACCATAGTAATGTGAAAACTAAGGTGCCCGAAGCCCCGGAAGGCGATACCTTTTTCAAGTCGATCATTTTTCCTAAAACACCCCCCTATCGACCGCATGGACATTTCAGATACCGAAAAGACCCATTTCCAGTGCCAGAGTTTGTTCAAGAATATCCTGATCACTTTACTGTAGATGAGAAAGGTTTCTGGCATGTTAGGCTTCCTACCGAAAAATCCGATAAATTAAATCATATTCCCGGAGAACTTACTGGTGAAGCCTTTAGACAAAAAGTTGTTGAAATTTTGTCAGAAGGATTAGACACACGCACCGCTGCCGTAGTTGCTTTGAAGATGGGTGGCCTCAGCGAAGAAGCAAAGACACTCTTTGAAAAGGCGATCTCGGAAAACCCCGATGATTTTCAGGCTCTTCGTTATTGGTGTGGCCTGAATGAAGCCAAAAAACCTGTTGAAGTTGAGGTTGTGCGTCGCAGATTAGTGGAAATGCGTCCTGATTCACTTGTCGCTGTGGTTGGATTAGGAAACCACATTTTGAATACACATAAGGAACCGCGCGAAGCCATTCCTTACCTCGAAAAAGCATATCGGCTGAATCCCGATTGGCACGGCCCCATATTTAGTTTAGGAATGGTCTATTATAGATTAGGTGAATATGAGAAAGCACTCAAATACCTTCAAGCATCTGAAGTATTTACAGGACCAACGGATATGTCTTCTCTTTTTATTAAAGTGATTAAATCAAAAACTATACTCCCTGAAAAATAAGGAGAAAAGTAATGACACAAAAATCTTTGTTGTTATCATTTTTACTGATAAGTATAACATGTTTTGCAATACCACCCTTATGTCAAGGGCAAGATGGAACTTCCCTCAAAGTTGTGCTCAATCCGAAACCTGACGATAATGATTCTATGGATTGGTGGAAGAGATGGCGGCCATCGTGGGAAGATACCGTATCTTTCCGGGCGGAATTGAGTGGCAATATGGAAGATTTAGATACCAACACAGGCGGATTCATAAAATCCACTACCTACATTTTCACTTTTCCAGAAGGAAAAATTAATATCAATGGCGAAGAATATGACGCAACACTTTCCAGTTATCCGGGATACTGTATGAATGCCAACGTAGCATCCGCAGCAGGAATCGACATTGAGTTTCAGACCGCGTATCAAACAAGTGTGCAAGGGCTTGAGTATAAAGTGAGTTCTGATAAACGAACTCTCACTGGCACGTGCAATACTCCCAAAACCTTTGTAGATGTCACAGCTTTTGTCAAAGACTATGCCGCACACGGTGTACTTCAGGTGACTGTAGAAATAAACAAGGATACGAACGTAAGTGCTACAGCAACCGATGACATAACAATAACAGATGCTCTTTCAATCCCACTTGATAATAACGGAAACGACATCGCTGATGGTTGGTTTGGTGATGGAAATGCTACGGTTGCGATCGGTGGTGGTAATAGTAGGTCTGGTTATGATCCTTGGGCAGATGATGAAACAGGCCCCGTTGACAATAGCAAACATGGTGATGGAATTACAGCATTTGAGGAATATCGCGGTTTTGAAGACCAAGTCGGTCATACTTCCGAAGACAAAATTGATAATCCGTTATTAACTAAAGACCTTTTTGTCTACAGTGTTTTTAGTGAAGGTTACGGTTACGCATCAAATCTGCCACAATCAACTTTTAAACTTCACTTGATCAATCAGAATCAGATGCAACGAGGTACACGCCGTATCAACATTCATAGGTGTGGGGCTGGGAAAACATATCAAAATCAGGTTGGTTTACGTCCGCAGGATGCTGTGCATGTGGAGAATGGATCTAATGATGATGACATTGCACAGCGTTTCATTTTTGAATCAGGAGTAGTATTGGATCTAGCGACTGTCCCGTATAAAGTAAAGAATTGTTATATTTTCCCTACTCATATAGAAAGAAGTTTGAAATGGATGGATGAACACCCTAATCTTAACAATATGTATGATAATTACTACGAAAACAAGCTGAAAGGTGTCATTGGGCATGAAATTGGCCACTGTATTTACTTATTTGATAGACTAACAGCTACCGCGACCTCCATTATGGAAATTGGTAGTTCACCTGCAGAAAATAATGATCAAAAGCGTTGGAACGCTGCCAAACTTGTCCAAAAATATAAAATGCTGGGATATCTCTATCCAGAGATACACAATAACGAATACATGCTTGTTGATAATGTAGATAGAAGGTCACACAGAAATAGGATGGTAGAGTTTGAACCGAAGCGCACAAAAAAGCCCCAGTGGCCCCGCACGGAGTCAACCAATACAGAACAAATTGGACAAAATGATGGTGAATCTGGTGGTAATGTCAATGCCTCGCCTGCACCAGACCAACCGTACGGTTTGTCTTATTCAATGGTAGATGGTCAATTCCGTCTTTCCTGGACAGATGGTGGCGGTACAGTTACCGGTTTCCAATATCAGTATCGTGTCCCTGGTGGAAGTTGGAGTTCGTGGATATCCGCGGGGACAGGCACATTTATTGATCTATTAAATTTAGTAAATGGAACGACTTATCAGATTCAAGTGCGCGCAATGAATGGTACGGTTGCCAGTGCTACTTCTGATACTTTTGAAGTGAGAGTGCC
>JAAXHO010000271.1 GCA_012270795.1 Candidatus Poribacteria bacterium | reverse complement strand
CCTATTGTGGCGACAAATTTTGCGGGGGCGTCAGAGTTGTTGGGCACTTGTGGGCGGTTGATTGAGATTGAGCGATTTGAAGACGAGCCATTGAATGTGACGGGGTATATCGCTCCTGAAGTGATTTCAGATGCTGTGCGCGATTTGTTGAATAGCAAAACGGAGCGCATAGAAATGGGCGAGGGTGCTCGCAAACGCGCACTGGATTTTTCCTGGGATTGTATGGCGCAGCAGCACATGACACTGTTTGAAGATCTGCGGACCAAACGCGATGTACCCGCCTGCCCAATACCAATAACAGTGAGTTTTACACAGGGTTGTGATGTATCTGGTGTGCCGAAAAGTGTGTCTAAGGGATTTAACTATTTGGGAAGCGTGCAAGGTCCATTGCCGCGCATTTCGTTTTTTGGGCAAGATATATCTCTTATTGAAGGCCTGAGCCTTCACTTGATGCAACATTTACATCCAAACGAAGTCGAAGCGGTCTTGTTGGGCTTGTACGAGACTCGCGCCGGAGCTTATAAGACGCTTCGCAAAATCCGACGCTTCAGCGATATGCTCACGGCTCCCTGATCGGCGCCAAAGGGATATACTTGCGCTGAGGTAGTGAAGAAAGGAGGTGAGAGCGATGAAGATATGAATTGTATCAAATCCTGAGTAATTGATTTGATACAACGTAGTAAAGTCAAAAAAGAAGTTGATGAACTTCACAATTTACTTATTTTTAGGAGGATATTATGTCCACTATCACTTTGAACAATCGCGTGACGTCTTTTTCAGATTCAAACGCCGCTTTTGTCTCTTGCACGGCACTGCCCATCCAGCAAACAACGCTCAACATTGAAGATATGGAGAATATGGAAGGTGGAAACCCTCTTATTCCAATTATAGAGATTGCTACTGGACTTGTGCTGGTCACAAGCAGAAATCCACGGGTAGCGGCAATAGGTGGGGCCCTTATCGGTACGGGTGTAAGCCAAATTGAAGAAGTGGTTGATTATGTACTAGATGCTGTATCTGATACGTTAGATGAATACGCTCCTTCATATCTTGCCCCCCCCCCATCGGCTTAGAAGCTGTTTTAAAATTATTGGGGTTAATATTTGAGGCGATCTGTTTGTGAGTCCCTGTCTGTCGCCTACAAGCAGACGACAGACAGGGACAACGCTGTGCTGTGCCAAATGCTTGAAAATATGGGCTTCTTTTATTCAAAATTTGGTCGCCTCCTTGTGAAGTCTGACTCCTTCTACAAGTGGCGATAATTACCTTTTATCTACACCCCTCGGTTATCTCCTGCGATACGGTATTGCCAGTATCATTTGGTTGGGTACCGAACCTTGAAGGGTTCCGTTGGTCAAGAAGTTTATACCTGTATCCACGTCTTTGCAACGAGGTTAAGTCATTTGGAGGTCTTTGTGTGTATCTCCGCCCAGCTAAACGGGTCACTTCTTCTTGCAATTCCTCTGCCACGGTGTCTAATCCTAATAGGATCAAGGCTTGGATCAGCGCGACGCGTGTATCCAGTGCGCTGAGTTCTTCTTTAAGGGGTGTCTGTGGCGTTATATATGTTTGTTGGCTTGCCTTGACTTTTGTGGGAAATTCCCATGCCCCAAAGGAGGCAAGCCAGCCGAGTCCCACAACCGGCACAAAAGTTAATACTTCAATCCCAATTGCTCACTACAGTAACCACATGTCCAAAAATGATTGCCCAATAAGGCTCCGCCTTCAAATATGGAAACTGCTTGAAAACACGAATGGCACTGCCCCCTTCTCGGTTGCGGGAACGACCGCAGAATATAGGAGATTCAGCGGACAGGTCACTGGCAAAGCCAACTATCTCTGATCACGCCCAAAGGACATGGATTTTTACAGTGAACTAAAAAAAGAAGATGAAAGATAAAACCACATCGTATTGAGACCACCTGAAAAGGCGTTCCCAGTCAATCGTGATGGAGATCGAAATGCAGCATAAATATACTCTTGATCATACCAGGAAAGGTATCATTTTCGGTTCTGTTCTTTTAGGGCTCTGTATTGGAGTATTTGTTTCGTCACCATTGGCAACAATCATTAAACATTTTCTTTTTCCGGAATTAAGCCTTGAGATAATAATAGGCTTAATTGGTGTCTTGATAGCGTTGCTTATCGGTTTTTCATTTAAAATTATAAAATGGTATTGGTATTGGGCAGACAGAGTGATGGCAAAACTCTTTGGAGCCAATGGCAGTATGGAGTGACCCCGTTTTGGTGGAGTATTTAGGTCTTGAGTTTCAAGCCTGCCTGCAGCAGGCAGGCGGATTATACTACCCTTCGATATAAGCAATACTGTGGACAGTTTTTATAACCTATTGTTTTTTATGGATTTATAAAATCAACAACCAAAATGATCAACTTGTTGTTTTTTAAAGACTTAGAATGATAGCGTTTCTCAAATTAGGCCGAAATCGCAAAAAGTGTCCGAACCATTGATAAGAGAAGGGTGCATAGAGACATTATTCGGAATTCGGCAACAGAATCCAAAACGGGTCAAGTCTAGGAAGATTGGGATGACATATCCGAACTTTAAGCAGTCTGTTTGGCTACTGGTATTATATATCCTCATTGCATTTGGTTTGACCATATTGATTGCCATTATAGGTGTCATTGTTGACGAGCCTTTGCATGAGCATGATTACTTTTTTGGGCTTTTGTCCTTGGTAAAATTTATTCTGATTTTATGCTATATTTCGAATCGGACAGATCGAACCTGGACAGATATGTTGGCTCTTGCGATTAAAAATATAGACTATGATTGGCGCAGATGGCTTTCCGTTGGATTATCTATCTTTGGACTGGGAATTGTTCTTACTGAATTGTACAATGCGGTTATATCTGTGCTGCCAATGCCAGATATATTTCAGGACATCTTTCATCAATCGGTCGGAAAACAAACATCTTATCTATCAGCTTTATTTGCCGCAGTTGTAATAGCACCTCTTACTGAAGAGGTCGTTTTTAGAGGCATTATCTTGAGAGGTTTATTGGCACATTATACTCAAAATAGGGCGATTATTTGGTCGGCAATTTTATTTGGTCTAATACATCTGAATCCGTGGCAATTTCCAGGGGCTTTTGTATTAGGGCTTGTCTTTGCCTATTGGGTCATCCAAGCGGGGTCTTTATGGCCTGCAATTTTGGGGCACGCTCTGAACAATTTTCTGGCTACAACTTTTCTGCATTTCGATGTACCGGGTTTTCCAGTTTCAGAAGATTTTAATGTTGTGGTTCACAATCCGTGGTGGTTGAATGTGTGCGGACCAATATTGGCTGTTCTTGGGTTGTGGTGGTTTTATCAGTTGGCAAAGTGCGAAGAAACAGATCACCGTGAGGCGGAGGTTGAACTTGAAGAAACTTTAGGATGTGATAATTGAGAAGGATATGTGCCGATCCACACAGTACAGTGGAGAAAGTTCAAAAATGAATCTTTCGCACTTTTTCTTGAAAAACTCAGTTCGGGCGCAATCAGTTCATTTTCCCTTTGGAGGTATTGTTTTTCAACAGGGACAAGTGGGTGAGGCGTTTTACATTGTGCAGTCTGGACGGTTGCGGGTGATTAAGCAGGATGAGAATGGCAATTCGACAACTGTGGGCTATTTGTATGCGGGCGATCATTTTGGCGAGGGGGCATTGTTAAGTGGGCAAGGGCATCGCGCAACGGTGCGAGTGGTTGAGGATGCGGAGGTGTTACAGGTGCCGAAGGATGAGTTTTTTAAGGCTGTGAGAAAAAATTCTGACGTGAAAGCCTACCTCGAAGAGCAGGTTGCCTGTATTGCGTATCGGGACTTTACGCGTTTTTTGAAAGGGGATGTTCCGAGTCAGGCAATGCGGGTGTTGTTTGCGCGG
>JAAXHO010000067.1:78823-91087 GCA_012270795.1 Candidatus Poribacteria bacterium | reverse complement strand
TACCAGAACATTTTGACAAATGGCATCTTATTTTTTTGAAATGGTATTATATAAGCAAGACGTTTTATTGCAGCACTCTTCTCCGTGTCTTCGGCGTACTCCGCGCCTTCCGTGATTCCGCACACACGCCGCGCCATCCGAAAAATCCGAGATTCAGACAAAAGGGTGGCAAAAAACTTTACACACATTTGTAATTTTGTTGACATAATATAGAATAAATGAGACGATATGATTTGTATTGAAAGTAGAATTATCTGAAAAAGTTGATTTTGTTTTTGAGGATTACGAATGAAGGAACGGTTACACCAAAGGAGCATCACAATGCCCAAACGGGTTAATAAAGTGATTGAATTATTAGAAGCGGACCAACCAGTTTTCTATACTGGCAGCCACACAGGCGCGGATTTAAACTATGACGCTGGACGCGCTATGGCAAAAACATGGGCAGACTATATCAACATCGGTATGGAACACGGTTGCTTCGACCTATCCGGTTTAGACCAATTTATGCGCGGGTTGGCAGATGGCGGTCCCACAAATAGTGGACACAAAACGCCAGCAGTGATCGTTGAGTTGCCGGTAGATGGCGTAAGTGCTGATGCGATTCGTGCAAACGGCTGGCAGATGCGACAACTACTTGCGCGCGGGGTGCATGGTCTATTGCTCTGCCATGCAGAATCGCCAGAAGCAGTCAAAGCATTTGTTGAAGTATGTCGCTACCCATTCCAGAAAATCGGGGTTGGCACACACTTAGACGTAGGCAGACGCGGCTCCGCTGGACAAGGTTCCGCTGCACCCATTTGGGGTATCTCTGTTGATAAATATCTGGATATCGCTGACCCGTGGCCCCTCAATCCGAATGGGGAATTGCTCCTTGGGTTGAAGTTTGAGAACAAACGCGCATTAGCAAACGTTGAAATGACAGCAAGAGCCCCAGGAATCGCTTTTGCCGAATGGGGGCCAGGAGACATGAGTATGTCTTTCGGCTACAAACACCAACTGAACCCACGTCCGCAGGAACTTCAAGATGCAAGAGATCGTATCTTCGCAGCATGCAAATCTGCAGGTCTTCGCTTTTTAGAGAGTGCATCACCAGACACAATTGAAGCAAGCATTGATGCTGGTGTCAGAATCTGCGGGTCAGGTGAACAGACTGCTCGTGTTGGACGCGCTTATACTAAAAGAACAATGCCTGTCTAACTGAACTCAATTGACTCGGGTGTGTAAAGTTTGCTTATGTCTGAACCAGGATTTCAGGATTTCCAGATTTACAGGATTTCCCTCAACAGGTTCTATTCCCAAAGTTGACATCAAAGTGCATCCAAAGTCCTTGATGAGGTAATCCTGGTAATCTGATAATCCTGAAAATCCTGGTTCAGACAAGTGAAAATACTATTGCCATACAAAAAAAGATGGCGAACAAAAGCCATATCAATTTTTCTAGAAAAACTTTTCACACTCAATTGATTCTACAAGGAATGAGGTAAACGATGCCATTAACAGAACAAGAAATGCTATCCGAATTACGAAAATATGACACCCCATCAATAACAAATGTAGTTGCGACATATCCAAATAACCCACTCTGTCTCGGACTTTACAACCCTTGGACAGAAAACTGGTACACAGATACCACGATCCGATGCATGTATCCAGAGTTGGGAGCAGTTGCGGGGTATGCCGTCACATGCGCCTACGGTTTACCGGACCCTGGTTATTCTCGTCTCTCCTTTATGGACGTAGTAGATGCGTTGGACGCATCCAAGAAACCTACAATTCTTGCGCTTCAACAAAAGTTCCCACCGGAATTGGCAAACAAGGTCGGATTAGCAGGTGGGAATATGACTGCCGCCATGAAGTCTGTCGGGTGTTTAGGTGCAATATCAAACGGACCCTCGCGCGACATTGATGAAATCCGTCCAATGGAATTCCAGTATCTATTGAGCGGTATCTCGCCCGGACACGGCGACATGGCGGTTCATGCGGTCAATCTCCCTGTTTCAATAGCGGGAATGGATGTATCACCCGGTGAAATTATCCACATGGACGAAAACGGTGCATGTAAATTCCCAGGCGAAAAATTAGAAGATGTATTGACAAACGTCCAAGCATTGTTGAAAGCGGAAGGGGACAGGATTGAGCAACTGTTGTCAGGCCCAAAAACAGCTAAACAGGTCCGTGCCATCTTCAGTGGACATTCTTACGCAGAAGAGGCGGAGGAGTAGAAAATAGCAATTAATCAGTTTCGTGTGTGTAAAATCAACAAAAACATTGGAAATTCGAAAAAAAGGACAATTTTCTACAAAAAATTGTCCTTTTTTTGTAACCGAGGAAATAGAACACACGTAATACATAATAGGTAGAGATATTATGCGCGTAACATGGCGTTGTGAAGAAGCAGAAAGTTACACCAACGTCAAACATATTTCTCACACATGGGGGTTTAATAATGAATAACAGAGATATGAAAACCGCAATCCAAAAAGTGAACACGTCAGGCACCTATTTTTTGAGCAGGTGTTATTCGCGTGTTGGACTTGATGAGCGTGTTTTAACTATAGTTAACTCTCAGTTACCCCCTCCTCCCCCGATAATTCACATTCGTTAATATTTATCAATTACAAAGTCTTATCGCAAGCATTTCTGGTTTGCGATTTTTTCGTGCCCGCACACTCTTCGTCGCGGGCTATTGTTGTTGCATTGAGGGACACTTCAATGCATCTTATTATGCTAAACATAGGGCATATTCTTACACGACAAACACACAATGTGCAGAATATGCTTGAAATTATTACAAGGAGTGAATATAATGATGAAACTCAATAGCAGATATATCCGATATTTTGTTGTCGGTATTCTCTTAGCCTCGTTGGCTTTTGGGAGTTTTGGATTGATCCGAGGACCTATAACCGAGGCACCGCGTGAACTGATACCCATATCTGAACCTGAGTGCATAACAGGACAGAACTGTGAAAAACCGAATATTATCTGTCCAAACAAAAGAATAGGCTGTCCCCAAAAGACAGACAAAATTGGCAACCACATTATTCCTGACAGGGGACTTATCAACCCTGTAGCAACCGAACCTTGCCCGCAAGACGCATTAAGTTCGCAAGGGGACACACAAATAAGGAGAGATTGACATGACAAGACAAGAACAGTGGACAATAGGTGGACTCGCGCTGCTTATAGTCGGTTTCGTGGCATTACAGATCTACCTGTATGTAGACATGAAACGGTTCAGAGAGGAACTTGCCGGCCCAGAACCCAAAACGGAAACAGAAACCGAACGACCTCTCGAACAGGTGCAAGTGCCTGAAGTGGATAACAGACCGCCACCGCGAGATGATGGACGTGTTGAAGCAATACCCGCGTTTTCTAAAGTCAAAACTACAAATGTGCTTCATGTGAGAGGTTTCACATCTACGAATCCACTTTTTCCTAATGGTGTTCCAGAACACCTACAATGTCCAAAAGAATTTGTTGGCGTTTACACAACAGACGTGGAAGATCTGTCTAAGATACACCACTTGACTGCCCCTAGGGCATTTGAGATTTTGACAAAATATAACCCTAATCGTCCTCTCACAGAAGTTTGGCCAGAATATATAGAAGCAGAGCGTTTTTACTATGAGAATCGTGATGTATCACGGGCGGAACCAGGTTCTGCAGGTGGGAGGGTGGATTGGCAGTTTCAACATCTGCTTGATTACCCCGAGATTACCGTCTTACATTATATTGACTCACCGCGTAGTAGTTTTATTAGACAGGTTTTGATAGGGCACAGGTCTTCGGATTGGAACCAATATGAGTTACCAGATAAAAGAATATTTTATGCTGGAAACGATTACAATTATGAATTCATCTACGAAGAAACCCATATAAACGCGGAAGGTATACCTGTTACTGTGGGTTTTGAAGTCGGTTTTGGGCATGCCCCTACTTCTGAAATAAAACGGATAATGTTAGCACAAACGACTGATGAAGAATTAAAAAGTTTAGGTGGATGGAATTACAACATAGACCCTTATTCAATAGGCCTATATACTCTTCCACCTGAATCTGACGAACAACTTATTAAGCACCTGCGTAGTGCTTTAGGAAATTTAAAATGAAAAAACTCACATTTTTATTTTTCTTATATTCTTTTTTTTCAATTTCATACACACATATAGTGAAAGCCAATCCTTACTCAGGTGATATATGCCATCTATTTAATCATGAATGGTCCACACCTGAAAAATCCCAAGAGAAAGGTAAATATCTTAGAGTCTATGCTTCTAAGCAAGCTAGTATAACAAGAAACGGAACAAGTGGTTCAGCCATTTACTCATCTAGTGCAACGGGTTATGCAAAGGTTGAAGTAAGCACAGAATTAATGAAAGTTGGAAATGAGTGGAGCTGTATATCATGGATTCAAGCTACATCTGCGCAAGGGAAGACATCTCCACCCAGCAAGGATTCTCTTACTGACACTGTAACTGGTGCAGCATATCAGTATAAAAAGGGTACCCCTTATACAACTAACCTTGGAAAAGCAGAGAACATTTTATCTTTTAAAAGGGGAATGGCTTCAGTTTATTACGAGGATGGCGGAGTAATACCCGTTGGTGATATTATAAGAACAGATTTTTTACATTCTAATAATGTCCTGGCAAATTTCAGCAGTCAGACTACTCCTTCGGAACTTCCTGACCTTAACCCATGGGCTACTTGTACAATTGATATTACCGGACGTGCTCATTGCGGAACCCCACCACCCATAAACCTTGCAGGGGCATCAACTCCAAAGTGTATTGAAGATGATGAAACACATTCTACACCCTTAGGCCATGGCAAAGAATGCCCTGGTGCTCCAGGAGAAGACTATACATTTCCCAGTGAAACCACAATTAATCAGGCATCCAATAATAACGATGGCGATACAAGTTCGGGTGGTGAAGAGGCAGCGTCTACCTATGGTTCACAAGATTGCGATACGTGCACAAGTACAAGCGAGTGTTCAACTTGTTCGAGTGATGGCGGCGAGTCAACATCTACCGATGGTTCGTCCGATTGCGCCTCATGCACGAGTACGAGCGAGTGTTCAGCATGCGATACAACTGATACATCCACTTCTACAAGTGATAGTACTAGCTCGGATACTACATCCACGAGCACATCAACGCCTACCGCGCCAGGTTTATATCCTGTGGGTGCGTCTTTTGCGACTGTGAACGGTCAACAGATGCCTTCATTGGCACCGGGTGACTCACACACTGCCAAGTTGATTACGAAATCAGGTGGATATGCGATAGTGCATTGGTATTTATTGCCGCCTGGGGATAGTAGACATTACGGTGATGAGTTGTTTCCGACAACTTACGCGCAAGGTTCTACTATTGGGACAGAGGTAACCTTTAGTTTTACGTTTCCTTCTGGTGCCAGAGGGGGTGTGTATAAACTCACAGCATACATTTATCCGCATTCCAGCGCATCAGATCAGACATGTTATGAATACAGTTACTATATTTATATATCCTGACAAAGTTAGACTATAATCTATATTTACCAAGTAGGCAGGTATCCTTTTTTGGGTATCTGCCTATTTTCTGTTCAATTTGCGTTCGTCCTGCTATTAGTAATACATATAAACGGTAAACACCTAAAACTAATTAGTTCTGCCCAATACACAAATTACCTTGACATAATCTGTAAAAAGGTATTTAATAATATAGGTTGATGCAACACTCAAGCGTTTGCAGCACCAAAATCTAACCTTTATGGAGAACTTACAATAAATGAAAATAGAAAAACGACTGGAAGAATTAGGTATTGAATTACCTCCGCCTGCGACACCTGTTGCGAATTACGTTACGACCGTTCAAACAGGAAATCTGGTTTTTACGTCTGGGCACGGTCCTGGGACAGGTGAAGGAAAAATCTATAAAAGTCAACTGGGAACGGATGCTTCAGTTGAAGATGGTTATGCATCTGCACGACAGGTTGCACTCGGATTGATTAGCACGCTCAAACATGCGTTAGGGGATTTGGATCGGATTAAACGTGTTGTGAAGGTTGTCGGATTTATCAACTCCTCTGCAGATTTCACGGACCAACCCGCTGTACTCAACGGTGCATCGGATCTGTTTGTAGAAGTTTTCGGTGATAAAGGCAAACATGCGCGTTCTGCCGTTGGTATGGTGCAATTGCCCGGTGGTATTCCCGTTGAAATTGAAATGATTGTAGAAATTGAGGACTAACCTCTTTAGGAAAGAAGAAAATAATGGCAGTTCAAATAGTTCAACCTCGTATTCGCGGATTTATCTGCACAAACGCCCATCCTGCTGGTTGTCAAGCGAACATTCAACATCAGATAGCATATATAAAAGAGAATACATCCCACAATGCCTCAGGTATCAATGCACTTGTTGTCGGTGCGTCAACCGGATATGGACTTGCTTCCCGTATCGCATTGACGTGGGGATACGGTGCGAATACTTTGGGACTACTCTACGAGCGTCCCGCGGATGATAGAAGAACAGCGTCTGCAGGCTATTACAACACCGTTGCTTTTCATCAACAGGCACAGCAAGATGGCTTTTTTGCTGAAAGTATCAATGGTGATGCCTTTTCGGATGAGGTGAAGCAGGAGGCGATAACACAACTCAAAGAGAATTTTGGCAAAATAGATATTCTGGTTTATAGTATCGCTGCACCGCGCCGAACCCATCCACGTTCTGGTGATATACATAATTCTGTGCTAAAACCGATCGGTGATTCCTACACAGGAAAAACGATTGACCTAAGCAGTGAAACCGTTGTACCCGTGACAATTGAACCCGCAAATGACAAAGAAATCGCTGACACAATCGCAGTGATGGGCGGCGAAGACCTTGAGATGTGGGTTGATGCTTTAGGTGAAGCAGAGTTGCTTGCACCGAAGGTTACGGTCGTTGCATATACCTATATCGGCAGTGCGTTAACTTGGGCAATTTACCGAGATGGTACCATCGGGAAGGCGAAGGATGACCTGAAGCAACGAGTTGATGTACTTGATGAAAAACTGGCGAGTCAATATGGTGGAAATGCTTATATTTCGGTGAATAAGGCTGTTGTTACGCAAGCCTCTGCGGCAATCCCTGTTGTGCCTCTCTACATCAGTATCCTCTACGATATTATGAACGCAAAAGGTATCAACGAGGCACCAATCGGACAGATGCAGCGACTGTTCTCAGAACATCTCGGACCAGGATTGCAGCCGCAACTTGATAGTGAACGTTACATTCGGCTTGATGATAGAGAATTACGGCAGGATGTAACCGATGCGGTTACAGAACGATGGGAACAGATTGATACCGATAATTTCCATGAGCTCTCTGACTACGCTGGCTACAGAAGACGTTTCCGCAACCTCTTCGGATTTGAGGTTGAGGGTGTTGACTATGATGAAGCAGTGGAGACAGAATTAACGTTTTAAGGAGAAACTTATGTCACAACCTTTAGTTACAGTTTGGAACGAATTTAGACACGAAAAAACGAACGAATTTATCAAAAATTTATACCCCGAAGGTATTCACTCTGCAATTGCTGATGGATTGAGCGAACACGGCATTGAAACGCTAACCGCTACCTTAGATGAACCGGAACACGGCTTAACTAACGAAGTGCTGGATAAGACAGACGTGCTTATCTGGTGGGGACATGCTGCGCACGGTGCGGTTGAAGATGCAATCGCTGATAAAGTCAAAAACCGTGTGCTGCAAGGCATGGGTTTGATCGTGCTACATTCTGGACACTATTCAAAACCTTTTACACGTCTGATGGGAACTTCGTGTAGCCTCAAATGGCGAGAGGCAGCAGAAAAAGAACGCCTCTGGGTGATTGAGCATGGACATCCAATCGTTGAAGGACTCGGGGAGTATTTTGAGATTGAAAAGACCGAAATGTATGGTGAACCCTTTGACATTCCAGAACCGGATACACTTATTTTCATTAGTTGGTTCCCTGGCGGCGAAGTGTTCCGTAGCGGTTGTTGCTATTACCGGGGTAGAGGAAAAATATTTTATTTCCGTCCCGGACATGAAACATATCCGATCTATTACGATAAGAATGTGCGTCAAGTGATTGCGAATGCAGCACGATGGGCTGCACCTGGAGACGCACCTAAACCTGTATTTGGACATTCGCAACCATTAGAGCCTCTCAAGTAATCTGAATCTTCAAAAGAAGGTGAAACATGGAAAATAAGAAAGTCAAGATTGACCAACTGTTACGGGATGGATTCATTTTAATAGAAGGAGCGTTAACCCCAGAAGAAACTGAACATATACGGCATAGAGTAAACTTTGCCCGGGAACAAGGGTGGGAAGAAGGTTTGAATGCTGTCGGCAATATGTGGTTTGATTCTTTACTGGATAGGGAACCTGACACTTACGCGCCGCTTGTTGGGCATCCGAGTGTCCGTCCCTATCTTGAAGGTCTGATGGGAAAGCAGTGCCAACTGCGTAGCCTGCGTGCACACATCAATCCAGGTCCCTATCTACAGGAATGGCACATGGATTTTTACGGTTATTGGCATGAAAAACGATACGTTGAAGATCATCCGTTCGCAATGGCTCCTGTTGGTATTAATACCACCTACTATTTTCAAGACAATGGGCCTGGAGAAGGACATCTCAAATTTGTCAAAAATGGACACCTAAACGAACCACCATATCTGTATCCGATGGATCGTCCCAAATTTGAGACGTGGTGTGAGGCACAAGAACACGTGATCCTATATCCGAAAGCAGGTGATTGCGTTGTGTTCATCAACCATATCCCACACCAAGGGGCAAAGGAACGGGACGACATGGAACGTAGCAATGTTGTCTGCCACTATCAGGTCACCCCGATGTATGATGGTGTTTGGCATGTTTCGCGTCCGCGTGGATACCAAGGCACTTTCCCGTTTGTTTAGATGAGAATCATTCCTATTTGACGACTGTTGTAACCCCATACAGATTCATTTTTAATAGGTAAAACTTATGCAAAGCATAAAGGTTTTTCTAATGGCTATCATCTATCTGACAGCGAGTTTTCAAATTAGCAGTACAGCCGAAGAAGTGGAAGGGATAGTCGTTTATTTTGGCTTTGAAGATGGAGAAGGCGACACCGTTACTGACCTGTCTGGAAACGGACAAGATGGGATATTAGAAGGTGACACAGACTGGACAGATGGCAAATTTGGTAAAGGTCTCAAATTCGGCGGCGAGAATGGTATTGTTAGCGTTGTTCATTCCCATCGCTTTGTATTTACCGAAGGCATTACCGTTTGTGCTTGGATTCGTCCAACCTTGATTGAAGGTCCCGGTGAATGGCAACTGATAGCAGCGAAAGGTTCTGATATAGACGAGTTTTTTGAAGTCCTGCTACATCCTCAAGGGTATATCTGGATGGGATGGCGATTTTCTACGGGACGGGTTGCACCGAATAAGAGTCCTAACGTTGTGGTTAAAGCAAAGTGGCAACACTTTGCAGTATCGTTTCAGTCAGGAGATTGGTGGAGGGTCTACCTTGATGGCGAAAAACTGATGGATTATCCAGAAGTGGATGGGAAACTATATCCTGTTGAAGCACCATTACTACTGGGAACTGAACAACCTTTCACTTTACAACGTTACTATAATGGTGATATGGATGAGTCCGCTATCTATAACCGCGGACTTTCACAAAGTGAAATTAGGCAAATACAAAGAGGAATTGAGAAAACTTTGCCAGTTGAACCGACTGGAAAACTCTCAACAACATGGGGCATCCTCAAGCAAAAAGGGATTCGGAGTGTGCCAAATTGACATATACCTTGAAAAAGCACATTCAACTTAACACTGCCATTTTGACTTATGGGCAGCATAAATATACATATTTAGGTCAATATAATACCAATTTTAATTAATATTGTTCCATTAAGGAATTTCACTTTTATCGTTGGTTGGAGGTCGCTCCTACTAGATCTCCACAACTAATGAAACATTATCAAGTAGAAATGGTATAAGTTGGCATAGATATTGCACTTTTCTATTTACAAGATTATATAGAATAACATTTTTTTTACGATTTGGAGTATAAAATGAGTAAAGTAATTGGAATTGATTTAGGGACAACGAACTCATGTGTTGCCGTTTTAGAAAGTGGCGATGCAAAGGTCATTGAAAACGCGGAGGGAAATCGTACAACCCCCTCAATCGTCGGTTTCACCAAAGAGGAAGAACGTCCTGTCGGACAAGTCGCTAAAAGACAAGCTATCACAAATCCTCAAAACACAATTTTTTCCATTAAAAGGTTCATGGGTAGGAAATTCAGTGAAATCGGGGATGAATCTTCCCGTGTCCCCTATGAATTAAAAAGTGACAAAGATGGGGACGTTAGCGTAAATATAGATGGTAAAGAATACTCTCCACCTGAAATCTCCGCAATGGTTTTGCGGAAAATGAAAGAGACCGCGGAGGCGTATCTCGGTGAAGAAGTCACACAAGCGGTTATCACTGTCCCTGCTTATTTCAACGATTCTCAACGGCAAGCGACTGCAGATGCGGGAAAAATAGCTGGATTGGAAGTTTTGCGGATCATCAACGAACCGACAGCTGCCTCACTCGCTTACGGGTTGCAAAATGAAGGTGATAAGAAGATCGCTGTTTACGACCTTGGCGGTGGAACATTTGACATCTCTATTCTCGAAATTGGTGATGGCGTGTTTGAAGTGAAAAGCACAAATGGGGATACACACCTCGGTGGTGATGATTTCGACCAAGAGATTATTGATTGGATGGCACAGGAATTTCTGAGTAGCCAAGGGATTGACCTGCGAAATGACCAAATGGCACTGCAACGGTTGAAAGAGGCAGCAGAAACGGCAAAATGTGAACTTTCCAGCACATTGCAAACCGATATTAACCTGCCATTTATCACGGTGGATGCCAGTGGTCCCAAGCACCTCAACTTAACACTCACGCGGGCAAAACTGGAACAGATAACAGACGATTTGGTGGAACGTTCACTTGCTCCTTGCAGGCAAGCACTCTCCGATGCAGAGATGCAACCCAATGATATTGACGAAGTTATCCTCGTTGGCGGGCAAACTCGGATGCCGAAAGTGCAGGAGGCAGTGCAGCAACTCTTTGGGAAAGAACCCCATAAAGGTGTCAATCCCGATGAGGTTGTTGCGGTCGGTGCTGCCATACAAGGCGGTGTGCTTGCAGGTGATGAGGAAGTCAAAGACATTTTGTTGTTAGATGTAACGCCGCTCTCACTCGGTATTGAGACGCTCGGTGGGATGTTTACGCGATTGATAGAAAAGAATACCACTATCCCAACGAAGAAATCAGAGAAGTTCACCACTGCAGAAGATAGCCAGACTGCCGTTGATGTGCATGTGCTTCAAGGTGAACGAGAACAGGCTGTTTACAACAAGACGATAGGACGCTTCCGATTGGGTGACATTCCACCTGCTCCCAGAGGTGTGCCACAGATTGGGGTTACGTTTGATATTGACGCAAACGGTATCCTCAACGTGTCTGCCAAGGATACAGCAACGGGTAAAGAACAGAAGATTACGATTACTGCCTCCTCCGGCCTCACCGATGAAGAAATCGAACAGATGGTGAAAGATGCAGAAGCGCACGCCGAAGAGGATAAACAGAAGCGGGAAGAAGTTGAGACGCGCAACCGTGCCGATTCTTTGGTCTATGAAACTGAGAAAAACCTGAAGGAATTCGGGGACAAGGTGGACGATGCGACTAAGGAGAAGGTCAATGCGGGTGTTGAACGCGTTAAGCAGGCACTGGAAGCGAACAACAATGCTGAGATAAAATCGGCAACGGATGACCTGATGCAGATATGGCATGAGGCATCCGCACAAATGTATCAACAGGCTGCCGATGCGGATCCAGGTGCTGCCACACAAGATGCTCCTTCTGAAGATGCTGCAGATAGCGATGTCGTTGACGCTGAATATGAAGTCGTTGATGAGGACGAAGAGAAAAAGGAATAATTGCCTTGATGTTTCTGTCCTATTCTGGAGATAACAGATATGGCGTATAGTGAGTTTACCTTAGAAATCGCACAGAAAACGTTTCAACTTGATACGGTTCGGTCTTTTGGACTCTTCTCTGAGATAGAACCAGTGGAACCAAGTACTTATCTCACGATGGGGTTAGCGAGAAAGGCATCATTAGCTACCGCTATCGGCACCGAGAAAGCGCGGTCGGAACTAATTGTTGCTGATGTACTCGTTGACCTTCTTCA
>JAAXHO010000067.1:0-78758 GCA_012270795.1 Candidatus Poribacteria bacterium | reverse complement strand
CTTGGACTTGGGCAGTGTGTTGCAGAGATGCTTGCCGCACAACGTTTTAATGCGGAGAGAGGAAATGACATCCCTTGCATTTATGGAGCAAGTACAACTGGGGTTGAATGGTTATTTCTGAAGTTACAAGGAAAACGCTTGCAACTTGATATGTCACCTTATACGATTGAGGGATGTGACAGAATCCTCGGTATCCTTGCCAGTATGGTGGCACAAAAGGCGTGATTTATCCTCAATGTTTATAGTTAAATTCAAAATATGTGACTCATTCTTTGTAGGCACGGTTTGAAACCGCGCCTGTAAAAGATGAGTTTACTATAATCAAATCCCTTAATATCCCAGCAGTGCAATTCCCTCACGATAGGTATTTGCAGATGTTTGCAAAGCATTCAATTCGTCATCTGTCAATTCAATCTCAAGAATCTCCTCAACACCATTTGCACCGAGTTTGATTGGAACACCGATATAGAGATCGTTGATACCGTATTGTCCTGTGAGATGTGCAGAACAGGGTAGTAGTCGTTTCTTATCTAAAACGATAGCTTCTGCCATCTGTGCTAACGATGCACCTGCGGCGTAATATCCACTTGTCTTGAGAAGATTGACCACTTCAGCACCACCGTCGCGAGTGCGCTGTGCCATCGCTTCAATTCGCTCTGTTGAAATCAACTGCGGGATAGGGATACCGTTGACGGTTGTATAGCGCGGTAAAGGTACCATCGTATCACCGTGTCCGCCAAGCACGAGGGCATGGATGTCTTCTACTGATACGCCAAGTTCAAGCGAGATAAAATAACGGAACCTTGCTGAATCCAGCACGCCTGCCTGTCCAACGACGCGATGGGATGGAAATCCCGATACCTTCCACGCGTGGTAGGTCATGATGTCAAGCGGGTTGGTGAGCATCACAATAACAGTGTCGGGTGAATGCTTCACTACATTCTCTGTGACGCTGCCGACGATGTTCGCATTTGTTTGCAATAGGTCTTCGCGTGTCATGCCCGGTTTGCGAGGAGAACCAGATGTAATTATCACTAAATCCGAGTTTGCGGTTGCGGAATAGTCGAGGTCACCACTGATTGCTGCGTCAAACAGTTCTACCGGTCCCATTTCCGCCATATCCAATGCTTTGCCTTGCGGGACTCCATCAACAATGTCTATCATAACGACATCGCCAAGTTGCTTCTGTGCGATTAGGAATGCTGCTGTCGCGCCCACGTTGCCTGCACCGATTACACTAATTTTTTTTCTTGCCACTTCTTCCTCCAATAACAAAATTTTTCATTAAGATATCTTGTTCAATACTACTTTTCAATATGCTCACGAATTGCAATAACTTCTTCTAAAATACGTTTATGAAGATAATAGATCACATACACCATTAGAAAACCGATGCCTGCGAACAAACCTACACTAAGTATTATTTTATTTTTTAATGACATTTGTTGTTCTCTTGTGAGTCGTAATAAAATGTTTTTACTGAAAGTTTTCAATAATTGCTTCACCGAATTCAGATGTGCGAACTTTCGTTGCACCCTCCATCAACCGTTCTAAATCATAGGTTACCTTTTTTTGGAGAATAGTTTTCTCCAATCCAGTGATAATCAGGTCAGCAGCTTCTTGCCAACCGATATGTTCTAACATCATCACGGCAGAAAGGATGAGCGAGCTCGGATTGACAACATCCTGATCCGCGTATTTAGGCGCGGTACCGTGTGTTGCCTCAAAGATTGCGACTTCATCGTTGAGATTTCCCCCTGGTGCCATGCCGATGCCACCGACCTGTGCTGCTGCTGCATCAGAGAGATAGTCCCCATTCAGATTCGGTGTGACGATGACATCGTATTCATCGGTTCGTGTAAGAATTTGTTGTAACATGCTATCCGCAATTCGGTCATTGACAATAATTTTACCATCTGGGACGTTACCGTCATATTCGTCATAGAGTTCCGCTTCCGTAATGGTTGTGTCAGCAAATTCCTCTTTCGCGAGTTCATATCCCCATGCACAGAATGCCCCCTCAGTGAACTTCATGATGTTCCCTTTGTGAACGAAGGTGACGATGCGTCTGCCGTGGTCAATAGCGTATTGGATTGCCATGCGTGCTAATCTTTTTGTGCCGAAAATGCTAATTGGTTTTATACCGACACCAGAGTCTTCACGGATTTCCACTCCCATTTCTGTGCGAAGTAGGTCAATAACCTTTTTTACCTCGGGTGTTCCCTGTTCCCACTCAATACCGGCATAAACGTCTTCGGTATTCTCACGGAAGATGACAACATCCATTTTTTCAGGATGTGTAACAGGTGCTGGCACACCTTGGAAGTAACGGACAGGACGGATACACGCATAGAGTTCAAGGACTTGGCGTAATGTTACATTTAGGCTGCGGAAACCGCCTCCGACGGGTGTTGTCAGTGGTCCTTTTAGTGCCACGCGGAAATGTTCAATTGCTTTGAAGGTATCTTGTGGTAGCCATTCGTTATATTTTTCCATGGCATTTTCACCAGCGTACACATCAAACCAGACGATCTGTTTTTCGCTAGCGTAAGCGGTTTGGACAGCGGCATCAACGACACGACGCGTTGTTTTCATGATGTCTCGTCCGATTCCATCGCCTTCAATGACAGGAATAATCGGGTTATCTGGAACAACCTTCTGTCCGTTGGCATTTTGTATTTTTTCACCATCTGTTGGGACTGTTAATTGATCAAATTCAATCACTGGGGTTCCTCTCTGCTTCACGAAAATATCTATAGGAGATACTCGCTGATTTAGATTTGTGTTTATAGGGGATTAGGGTAGGTGTTTTCTATTGATCAAATATTTCATCCCCTGCCATCCGGTTGTGTAATGCAACGACTTCATTAGCGATAGTCATATCGTCAGTAGGCTTTGGAATAATTTCGGGGTCTGGGGGAATAACTGGTCGGATAATTTTGAGTTGAAGCTGTTCGCGTGCATCCATCATCCACCCAAATCCGCGGAAAATGTATGTTAGAAATGTTCTGTCGTTTTCATAAATATCCAACCCTTCTTGGACAGACCACCCACCAAAATCGGTGTTTGGGGTTAAGCGTAGCGGGGGTTCGTTTTCACGCCCTGGGCGTACAATCCCTTCAATAAAAGCGATTTGGTAGATGCGTTGCATAATGGATAAGCGTTTTTTCTGTCTATCGTTTAGTTTGATTTCACCTTTATTCACGGCCTCCAGGAAAGGATTAAAGTAGATGGCGGGTCTCGGGTCTTGTTGGATTTCATCGGTTCTACCCGCAGCAGCAATTTCTGGGTGTCCGAAGGTTGGAAGAGCTGTGAGCATTCGTTCGCGGATTGCAGTTTCTCTCTCATCGGAAGCAAGCGGTTCAATCTGATTGATAAAGTCAGTCATGTCGTGGATAGCACCGAAATGTCGATCACCATCTAAAGCCATCTGTGCTGCAACGAAGAAGTCAGAGACTGCGCCTGCGTGTAAAGTTGCAAGGTAACGCGCAACGACGTTTGATCCTGCGGAACCGTGATGCGTTTGTATGATACCCATACGTTCTAATATGAAGAATTCAACGGCAGTCGCTTCTCTACCTAAAAGGAGACTATAGCATGTTTGAAAGGCGGTTTTTTCATTTTTCTGGTGTTCAACAATCAGGTCATTTGCGCGCATTGCGAGTACTTGTGGGTGTAATGCGTTGCTTTCTCTCAATTGGTGTCGCATAAAGACAGAAATTGTTCCCAATGCGACGTTTTCCATGTGGGTTTCAATGAGTTCTAACAATAACCCACCTGATTCTCTTGTTGTATTTATACCTTTTTGATCTGGGATACTAAGTTTGCGAAGTGTAGAAAAATGTTGAATGACTGCTTCTGGGCCGGCTTCAGGGAAGGCTTTTACAAAATCTGCGACTTGATTGATGAGGCGTTGGTTACCTGTGAGACCGTCTCTACGTATCTCAATAAATTCATAGAACTTTTTGTCTATTATCTCCGAAAATAGGATTTCTTCGTCTATATCATCTTCGTTAGTTTGCGGTTTTCTCCCGAAAAGACCTACAAATATTACGTGTGCTGGACTGAGTTGTTTTGCAATAATTTCGCTTTCAGAAACGATACCACGTATACCAAAACTTCGGACATTGAGTGTAATCTGTGTATCACCACATTCCACGTCGGCCTGGTGTAAGACGGGGTTTGCAAAAACATTTGTTGATTGTGGCATAGAGCTGAAACTCTTGAGTGCTGCTGCGACTTCTCCCTCACCTAACGTTGTTGCCCGTGTCATTGCGGCGTTTACGGGGGCATACGTTGAGGCATCGGGAACTTCAGACACGATTTTTCTGACCGCCGCTTCTCGCTTTGCCTCCATATTGTTATTCAACATGAAATCTCCTTCGTCGTGAATCTGATACGTCCACGGATATATCGTTCATTGTAAGTACTCGCTGTTGCAATCCTAACCTGAAATATTGTGCGTGGAAGTTCAAGTCGTTCAGATTCCATTTTATTATGAAAGTTAACTGACAGACCTTTTTATCCTTTAAAATATTTTATCAAAAATCCTGATTAAAAGTCAAGGCAAAAGTTTAGATGAGATTGCCAAAACAATACCGAGTGCATGAGCTGCTCTCGGCATTGCCTTATAAAAGATGTTATCTTCTCTATAATAGAGATTGAATTAATTGCTATATGAACTTAATTTAAGTCTTTAATGGACCCCCAAGTTGTCGTTGCTTTTCCAGCAGGCTCGACGGGTGTAGCGACATCAGCTTGTTTTGAGATAAAGTTAATCATCTCAATGAGTACTTGGCCACGTGGCAGGTCTCCTACATTTGGCTCTTGCATGCAGATGCCAATTCGACCACTGCTGTCGTTCAACTTAATTATACCAGGGTCAAAGAAGGTAGCACCGTTGTCTCCAAAAGCTGCTTCAACAGTCCATGGATCAACGACCTGTTCGCTTTTGAAGGGACGTTCGGTGGTGAAGTTTACCAATGAAGGCGTATGTTCCACGCCAAGATCAGTCGGTGTAATCTGCGTGCCCCCACCCCACATATCTAAGTTGATGTTGGCAATATTTTGCAAACCACCCACAGCGTTAGCACCACCACCTTCAGTTACATAGAAGATGTAATCAGAGCAGTTTAGGACAATATTACCGCCGTATATGAACCGCTCCATTATTGAATCGTCAACTTGTACATTTCCGGGAGTGTATAACGTTGTTGGGGTCCATCCGAAAAGGATAATGATATCAGCATGCTCATCCTCAATCAGCGACTGCATCAACGGTTATGAAAACCTATGTGATAATAATGATATCAGCATGCTCATCCTTAATCCTTTCTTCTGCCCAGGGACCGATTTCCGCGTCGGTTTTATAGACGACTTCATCAACAGCAGGAACAGTGGCTTTCAAGTTATCAACACGATTGTGCGCTGTGCATCAGCGTTTTCTTGTGTAATCCACCCAACACCTTCACTAAAAATTGCAACATCGCCGAGGGCTGCCCAACTTGTTGTTGCAATAGCTAAAGCAGCAAGGACTGTAAAGAGTATTATCAAATGTCTCATGTTCATTAGATTCCCCTTTTGATTTGTTGTATTAAATTATTGGATCAGTTGTATGTAAGGATGTGACACATTGTACACCCCTACAGATACGGGTTAAAAATTAGTTTTGATATGTCCCCAAGTCGTAGTCGCTTTCTGGTTTGGATCCACTGCAGCTGGACCGAGGACTTTAGCGAGATAGTTATCGATCATTTCTGCAAAAACTTCACCGCGTGGAAGTGTAGGGACATTTGGTTCTTGGAAAGCGATGCCTGTTCGTCCACCAGTATCAGTGTCGTGGACAATTGCTGGATCAAATAATCCTGCACCGTTATCACCAAATACTACCTTAACTTCCCATGGATCAACAACTTGGCTTTCTCTAAAGGCTCGCTCTGAGGTAAAAGCCACCATACTTGGCGTATATTGTTCCGCGTCAGTACTTGGTTTGGTAGCAGTTCCACCGGTCCACATGTCTATGTTGATGTCCATCATATTTTGCAAACCACCGACAGCGTTTGTACCTGCCCCATTCACCACGTAAAAAATATAATCCGCAGTATTGAGGAATATATTTCCTCCCTCAAGGAAATTTTCTGCAACAGATCCATTAGGTTCTGTATTACCGGCAGGATAAAGAGTCGCTGGAAAGTCCCCGAACAAGACAATAACATCAAAAAAACCGTTATCAGTACGTTCTTCTGCCCATGTTTTTAGTTCGTTTTCACCTAACGTGACGACATCAGTGGGTTTTTTCAAGAGTCCTGCTAATTCTTCACCTTCGGTTTTTGCAGTAGGTTGTGCAATCCATCCAGAAGGACTTGAACCTTGATGAAAGCTGTCCACAGGTGCTGCCATTGCATATCCATCAAGATGTCCATCAAAATTTTTATCCTCATCAAAGTTGCATTTTGTTGGGTCAAATTCATTACCCCAGGGCCAGAGTCGTCCATCAGTTCCGCGTGCAGCCTTTTCCCATTCAGCTTCTGTTGGCAAGCGTTTTCCGACCCATTCAGCATAAGCAGCAGCATCTCCCCATGTTACACCGACAACGGGTTGATCTGGATGATTGAATTTTGGATTGTCCCAAAATAATGAGTTTCTATGTCCTGTTGCTTCAACAAATTTGGCATAGTCCGCATTAGAGACTTCATATTTATCTATAAAATATGCATCTAAATATACTGTGTGTTGTGGAAATTCATCAAGCGGGTCTGCTAATGTGTCTATATCTGGGTCACTTCCCATGATGAAATCCCCTGCAGGTACATAAACCACCCCTTCTGGAATGTCTATTGTTTCTTCTTCTTTGTGAATTTCTATTGTCGGATGTCCATCTACCGTAGGTTGTGCATCATCAGTTTGTTTTAGCATTTCGTCTTCAATTGCCATGTCTTCATCGCTGCCACATCCGTATATTGTAACTATCAATAGAATAAAGAGACTTACCAATGATTTTGTTGGACGTTGAAATTTCATGGAATTACAAAGTTAGTATTTGAAGGTGTCATTGCACAACGGAATCCGACAGAGCTGCTGTGGTCGCTGCATTGTGCGGGATATATGTAAAAGACAGTGGTGCGTGTATCACCCGGACCATTTGTCCATGCCCCACCCCGTATTGTATATGTTATGTCTTTAGTTAGGTTGGATTTTTCGTTTGCAATATCTCCCTTGTTGTTTTGCAGTTCAAGTAGGTCGCTTTTAACCCATTCCCACACATTGCCGGACATATCATGTAGTCCGTACGGACTAACGCCTTTTGGGAAACTTCCGACAGGCGAAGGTTGCATGGTGAATCCATCGAACTTTCCATCCATTGAACCCCCATCATCAAAATTACCTAATGAAGGATCATAAACATTACCCCACGGACATAAACGTCCATCTATACTTCGTGCAGCTTTTTCCCATTCAATATCAGTTGGTAATCTTTTGCCTGCCCAATTTGCGTAAGTTTCAGCGTCCTCCCAATTGACACCGACAACCGGTTGATTTGGGTCATTGAGGGTTGGGTTATCCCAAAATTTCGGTTCACGATGACCTGTTTCGGTTAGAAAAATGGCGTATTGTTCGTTTGTGACCTCATACTTGTCAATATAGAATGCTTCCACAAAAACGCGGCGTGGATCGACTTCATTTCCGGTATTCAGATCGTTTTTTGCATCAGTCCCGATGATGACTTCACCCGCGGGAATTAGTATCATTTCGTCAACAATATACTTTACATCGTCATTGGGTTGGACAGGAAGATCTGCATTGTTGTTGTCATTGCATGCGATCACACCGAATTTTAAGACAATCATGAGCAATAAAACGACTTTAAATTTCATTTTTTTCATCAGCATCTTTTAAATGTAGTTTATGCTTTATTTACTCTGCTGTTTCAGCAGTTAGAGATAAAAACAGTTCTTCTAAGCTCTTTTCGTCGGTGTGCATTTCAAGTAATTTCCATCCGTTTTTGATGATCGTTTTTGCGACTTCTGCGCGGATATCGTTAGTATGAGTATATTGTATGTGAAATGTCATTGTATCATCAAGTCCTTCGGTAGCCTTTTCGACTGAAACGACATCAGAGATGTTTGTGAGAACTATCATTATTTCTTCAGGATCGCTGTCAGCAACTACAAGGGTGAGTGTATTGATTGGAACATTGCTTTCATCTTCATTCGGATTTATGTTTGAGATGGCGCGCCCATTGGACACTTGCATATCACCCGTAATTTTACCTTTGCTAATGATTAGTAGCCGTTCACATGTCACCTTTGCTTCAGGAAGAATGTGTGTGCTAAATAGAATTGTACGTTCTTTACCGAGTTCTTTTATTAATTCTCGTATTTCTACGATTTGTCGTGGGTCTAAGCCGGAAGTGGGTTCATCAAGTATTAGTACTTCGGGTTCATGCACCAGAGCTTGTGCTAAACCGACGCGTTGTCGAAAGCCCCGTGATAGTTGTCCGATAATCTGTTTACGTCTTTCGGTTAAAGCGCATGACTCAATTACAACATCTAATCGTCCATTAATTTGTTTTCGTGGTACACCTCGAATTTTTGCCATATAAGAGAGATACCTTGTGACCGTCATTTCGGTATAGAGTGGTATGTTTTCGGGTAGGTATCCGATTCTTTTACGTACCTCTCGCGATTCTTTAAAGACATCGTATCCGGCGACGGTGACCTTTCCGCGACTTGCTGGCATAAAGCATGTCAAAATGCGCATTGTTGTTGTTTTTCCTGCGCCGTTGGGGCCGAGAAATCCAACAATTTGCCCTTTGTCTACACTGAAAGAGATGTCTTTGAGAGCTTGAAATGGACCGTAGTTTTTTGAAAGGTTTTGAACTTCAATCATTTTTGGTTGTCAGTAATCGGTTATTGGTAATCAGTTAAAGCGGTTATTGATAGGTAAAATTCGTACTATTCATCTGGAAACATTTTCCTTTTTCCGTTGGATGGTAAATTCTTGATCTCTAAGACGACCAGAGAGGTATGGATTATTATCAGGATTGGCAGCTTCAGATGCTGCGAGTACTTCCGGTAGGTCAACAGGGACGGAATTCACCTCAATTCTATCAGGATATACATGAACCTGTCGCCACGTCATCGGATAACAGATAATGCCAGATGTGACAATACACAACATCCCTTGTTCTCTAAAAACTCTATTGAGGTGTTGGTGTCCACAGAAGAACCCTAAAATATGTTTCTCAAAGGGAGCTACGATTTCAAGCATCTCTGCTGAATTAGCGATTCTGGATCCAACCCCTTGAAATTCAACATTTGGGAAGGGGAGTTGGTGTGTGAAAAAAAGGATGTCTTCCCCGTAGTCTACAGCTTTTTTCATCTCCCGTTCAACCCATGCAAGTTGATTTGTGCTGATATAACCGTGCGTCAGGTCTTCGGGTACTTCTTGTGCATCCATTAGAATAAATCGAATGTTCTCTTTGACAAAACTGGTAGAGCCCATACCGTTTGTACCGAATCGCTTTAGGTATGAGGCTTTTGATCCGGTTTCTGGGTCAAGATCGTGATTACCTGGGATGTAATAGCATTGTGCTTTTAGCCGTTGTCCTAATAACTGAGCGGTATTGAGTGCTTCTTCATATTCCTCTGCTGACATATCAAAACTTTTTCCGCCACAAACGATGTCTCCACCATGTATGACAAATGCGGGATCAAAGTCATTAAGTTGTTCAATTAGTTTCTCATATAGAGCAAAACTATGACTTTGTTGTTGTAATCCACCAGCAAAGTTTTGCTGTGCCTGCGGATAAAGATGTGTGTCAGTGATGAAGGCGAACTTAAAGGGTATCATAACATTTCAATAATTGCGTTCATTTGTCCAAATACACCAAATCGCGTGTCCGGTAAATCGGAGTTAGAAACCCCTTTCTACGATTTATGAGATAGGTTGTAGTAAATATGTTACTGGTTCTTGACATACCCAGTAGTTCCATTTCGTTCTGCTTTATGTGCTTCCCAATAGTCTTCAATCCCCTGTCGCCATGTTTGTGCAGCTTCGGTCAATTCAGCGGTTATTTGTGGGTGTTCGTCTTTCAGGTTGGTCGTTTCTCCCATATCGGTTTCAAGGTCGGCAAGGTGCACATCATCTTCTGGTGGTGCGCCTTCTACCAATTGACCATTCAGTACTAATTTCCACTTACCGCGTCGCATTGCAGTCTGATTTCCCATCTCCCAAAAAATATCAGTGTGCGGAGACCACCAGCCATCACAAACCATCCCTACTAGATCTAATCCATCAACTTCATATTTGGATAGATCTGCATCGGCAGCGGATAGAAAAGTGGGAAAAACATCCATTGCTGCACCTACAAGACTTAATACGTTTCCGGGAGGAATTTCATTAGGCCACTTCATAATTCCGGGTGAACGGATTCCCCCTTCATAGAGACTAAACTTATGTCCTTTGAGTTTGCCTGCACTACCGCCGTAGTATGGGTCTTGTGTGCCATCTAACCAGTTACGTGTTTCACGTGATGGTCCATTGTCACTCTGGAAATAGGAGAATGTGTTTTCTGCGACACCGAGTCTTTCGAGTTCTGCAAAAATCTCACCAACGCTGTCATCCACTGCACTTAACATTGCAGCCATAATTTGTCTGTCCCACGGTAAGTTTGGAAACCTGTCAACATATTCCTGTGGTGCGTGCATCGGATAATGTGGTGCATTGTAAGGCACATAAAGGAAAAACGGTTTGTCTTGTTCAACTGCTTTTCGGATATATCTGATTGCATATTCTGTGATCAGTTCAGTAAAATATTCCCCGTTTCGGTATATTTCCTCGCTGTTTTCCCAAAGGTCATGCGTTTGGTCAAAATCTGGTCGTCCTAATGCCCAATAAAAGATATGTGAATAGAAATCGATGCATCCTGCCATGAACCCGAACCAATCATCAAAACCGTGGTCTTCAGGGCGTGAACCCTCTGCGAGTCCGAGGTGCCACTTGCCGGACATTGCGGTGTAATACCCGAGATCCTTGAGTGCGGTTGCGATCGTTGGGACAGAAGGTGGTAAACCTGTAGCAGTACGGTGTCCTGCTAAGATGGATCTTACGCCTGCATGGCAAGGGTATCGTCCTGTTAATAAGGAAGCACGGGAAGGTGAACAGACTGGTGAGTTGGAGTACCAATCTGTAAAACGGATGCCTTCAGCTGCCATTCTATCCAGATGGGGAGTTTTGAAATCTGTAGCACCCATACAGGAGAGGTCGCCATATCCTTGATCATCTGTTAAGAATATAATAAAATTGGGTTGCATTATTCCTCTTTTCCTTTTTCTACTAATTTTGCGTCCATCTTGCTTAATACACCATGTTATTTATTCCCCTGCAATTACCAACTTTGTAAGATCAGCTACAGCATTGATGGGTTTCGCAATACGATATAACAGTGCTAATCTATTTCTGCGAAGGTCATCATCTTCCGCCATCACGAGGACATCATCAAAAAACCTGTCTATAGCGGGTTGTAACGCCGCTAACTGTTTCAGAAGTTCTGAATACGCGCGTGCCTGAATACTTCTTTCAAAACCAGGTTCTGCCTCGGTTATACAAGCGTTTAGTGCTTTTTCAGCATCATCTTTTAGCAGTGCAGCATCCACAGTTTCTGGCGGATTTTCAGGTAAGATTCTAAGTACTCGATTGAGTGCATTATATACTTCCTCAAAATTGGGAGTCAAGCGAAATTCGGCAAGTGTACTCGCGCGTTTAAGAATATCCACGATGTTAACATCATAAACTGCCAACACTGCATCTGCAAGGTCGGGGGTATATTGCTGGGTTAGCAAGATACCACGCATACGTTCTTTGATGAAATCAAGTACACTTGATCTTGTCTCATCAACCAATTCCGTATCGTATTCAATGATTGCTTTGTGAATAACAGAATTTAAATTGAGCGAAAATTGCCGATCTTGCAAAATGCGGATTATACCGAGGGCATGCCGTCGTAGAGAGTATGGGTCTTGTGAACCTGTAGGGCGTTCCTCTATCCCGAAGTAACCTACGATGGTATCAAGTTTATCGGCAATTGCGAGCACTGCGCCGATTTCGGTTTCGGGTAACGGTGTGTCAGCACCAAGAGGTTGGTAATGCTCTGCGATGGCATTAGCAACAGGTTCGGGTTCACCAGAGTTTTGTGCATAATATCTCCCCATAATTCCTTGCAGTGATGGGAATTCTATGACCATTTGTGTGGTTAAATCTGCTTTACAGAGCCATGCTGCACGTTCAACATGATGCGTGGTTGTTTCTGCTAATTTCAATTCTGTGCCGATGAACTTAACCAACGACTTAAGCCGTCCGGTTTTTTCTAAGAGGGATCCAAGTTTTGCGTGAAAAACGACAGAACCTAATTTATCAACTTTATCAGCGAGTCTGGTTTTCTGATCTTCTCTATAGAAGAATTCTGCATCGTTAAGTCGTGCGTTTAGGACACGTTCATTTCCATGCCGAACACCTTCAATATTGCCATCTGTTCCGTTTGAAATTGTGATAAATTTCGCTGCAAGCTCAGTATCACTTTTCCACATCGGAAAATATCGTTGATGCTTTTTCATGGCAGTAATCAATACTTCAGGAGGTAACTCAAGATGCGACTCACTGAAATTGCCAACAATTGGTTGCGGATTTTCTACAAGATAGGTTACCGTATCAAGCAATTCTTCATCTAATTTTGGTAGACATCCTTCATCTTCTAAAATAGTCCTGACCTGTTTTTCTATTGTGTAGCGTCGTTCATTTGGACAAGCAATGACACCAGCGGCGTGTAATTTTTGCAAGTATGTGTCCAAATCAGATGATAACAAAGTGATTGCATCGGGATGTAATGACCGATGTCCAAAAGTTATCCTTCCTGCGTGTGCATTCCCATAAGTACAATTGACAATGGCATCACCAAGTAGTGCCACAAGCCATCTGATAGGACGCGCAAAACGAGCAAAATCCTGTGTATCTTCAGACACTGTTTCCCATCGCATTGTTTTTGGAAAGCGAAGTACTTCGATCCATTTAGGTAGGAGTGTTTCCAGCAGTTCGTGCGTAAATTTTCCTTCTTCACGTTTGGAAGCGGCGATGTACTCTCCACGTTCAGTTTCAACGATACGCAGGTCTGAAATTTCTACACCTTGTGTTTTGGCGAAACCGATTGCTGCTTTTGTCGGTTCACCGTTTTCATCATAAGCGATACTTTTTGGTGGTCCAACAACTTCTGTCTCCTGGCTTTCTTGCATTATTTGAACATCTTTGATAGCAAGTGTGATCCGCCGCGGCGTGCCAAAGGTTTGAATATCTTTAAATGTAATTCGGTGTTCTGTTAGGGATTTGGTTGCAATTTCTTTGAGCTGTTCTAATGCTGGTGGGACATAACCCGCGGGTATCTCTTCAGTCCCGATTTCTAACAATAAATTTGTTGTATGTTGATCTTTTGCAGGATTGGTCAATATAGAAACCACATCTAAGGGTACTGTGTTCGCCTCTGTAGCAAAACTTTCCATGAGTGGATGTCCCATCTGCTCGCGTTGTGTAACATATGCACGTGCAATCCGTTGTGCAAGCCGTCGAACCCGTTCTATGTAACTCACCCTTTCCGTAACACTGATAACACCTCGCGCATCTAACATATTGAAAGTATGTGAGCATTTCAAAACATGGTCGGTTGCAGGAAGGACTAAACCCGCATCTAAACAGGCATGGGTTTCCTTTTCGTAGGTGCTGAATAGATCAAAAAGCATATCCACATTAGCGTGTTCAAAGTTGTAGGTTGAGTATTCCACTTCGCTTTGGTGGTGAACATCTCTGTAGTTCAGGTGGTCGTTCCAACGAATGTCAAAAAAGGTGTCAACGTCCTGAAGGTATAGAGCAATACGTTCCAACCCATAAGTAATTTCAGCACAAATCGGATCAAGTTCTATGCTACCCATCTGTTGAAAATAGGTAAATTGTGTGACTTCAGCACCGTTCCACCAGACTTCCCAACCGAGACCAGAGGCACCAAGTGTCGGTGATTCCCAGTCATCTTCTACAAAACGAATGTCGTTTTTACGCGGAGAGATACCGAGATGATAAAGACTCTCAAGATAAAGGGACAACACATTTTCTGGTGCTGGTTTGAGAATGACTTGATATTGGTAGTATGCCCCGAGACGGAAGGGATTTTCTGCATATCTGCCATCGGTGGGTCTGCGGACAGGTTCTACGTAGGCGACCTGCCACGGTTCTGGTCCGAGACATCGTAAAAATGTGGCGGGGTTAAATGTGCCTGCACCGACTTCTATATCGCAAGGTTGTTGTATGATACATCCGTGATCTGCCCAAAACTTCTCTAATGCTAATATTATCTCTTGAAAGGTCATATAGTTTGTTTGTTTTCTGCTCCATTTCCGTTAGTTGTTACGGGAAATTATTGTAGCATGAGGGAGGGTTTTAAGCAATGGGATTTTTCCGAAATACCTCTACTTCAACAATCAAAAATTAAACAATATCATACTTGCCAACAACCCCTAAGACCGTAAGTCAATTCAATATGTGCTTTCATCCCAATATCAGTGACCTTAACAAGATTTTTGAAGAATATTTCAGTTTCTTTAATTGCTTTATTTGTTAAACGGACCTGTCCACTCGGTGATTGTGTCCATGTGTAAGCTGGCATATCAAAGCCGTGTGCAAAACTGTGACGAACTTTCAATATTTCTGCTAAACGTTGTTTAACTTGTTCCAGATTCATATTTGTTTGCGAACCACCCCAATCACCGATTGGATCGTATCCAGTATATTGAACAAAAATGGCGCGTGTATTCTCCCAGTTTGGTGTATTAAACCTTAACAATGCATTATCTGCTGCTTGTTGTGCAATTGTATATACTGCATCAAAAATCTGGTTTGATGGTTCAGATATTAAACTATAGAAATCGTGCACCAAATTGCTTATATAAGCATTCCATGCAGCGACGTTTCCCGTGAGAGCTGCATGATAATATATCTGGATTTCTTTGCGTGATATAGGGCGCAAGTGCTTATCTGTGGCAGTCTTGCGAAGTGTTTGTATATGACTTGTTGAGTTTATGTACTTCAAAGCCGCTGGTGGTGACACAAGTAACCTTTATAGATAACTTACAAATTCAGTGAGTGCTTGTTGATATCGTTCTAACGGTTTAGGGTTAAGTTGAACCCGTTTGCCATGAACCATGTTCGGACCGGGTTGAAGACTATCTAAAGGTATACCTTTAACTGCCATAACGACACATGCACTGTGATAGTCTGGTATTTCAATGAACCTATCACTTGGCAATTCTTTTGGGATCGCATATATCTGCCTATACTTTTGATGTAGTCCATTTAAAGTTTCCTTAATGGATTCATTCACGGCTTCAAATGCTTTACTTGCTTTCCCTTCATAAATGGTCACGCGATTACTTATAAAGGTATGCAGTCTCGGTATATTTAAACCAATCTCCTTTGCTCTTTTGGCAAAGTTGATTTTTGCATACGCCTCTATCTTTGGGTCTCCACCCTGTCCGTAAAGTAATGCTACTACGTTTTCTACCGCCCTGCGTGAACTATCATCAGGCGTAAGGGGTACAACAAGGTTATTGGCTGCTACAAGTGCCAATTGGGTATAGATAGCGAAACTTGGATTACAATCAATTATAAAAAGGGTATCTCTATCCCCACTCCGTTTTCCCAATGCAACTGTCAAATCCTTAATCCAACTAAGTACTTGTTTCCAAGCATCCACTGGAATAGCAAGTTGTGAAGTCTGACGAATCGCTTCTGAAAGAATTTCTAACAAATAATCTCCGCATATTAAATGTAAATTTGAAGGAAGTTTACCATTGTAGTCACGCGGGCGGCAGACATAAGGGGATACATCATTAAGGGGACGAAAAGGAGAATTAAGTCGTGCTTCAATATAACCCGCAACTGTAGCTCGAGGTGTTTTATTAAAGAATTTATGCATCACATCAAAATTCTCACGGATCACATCGTAACTAAATAAAGATTCTTGATCTGTAGTATTAATTAATATCTCGGAATTCAATATTAACATCTCTGAAATATTTGCTTGTGGACATAAATCTATTACATAAACATCAGTATTAGAGTAAGTACGTGCATATTCAGTTGCTGCAACAAAACTTAAGAAACTCTTCCCGACACCTCCTTTGTTGTTCCAAAATGCGTAAGCAGTCATTATTTAAACCCCTCGTAAAATGAAAATATAATAAATTTCATTAAAATTTTAACACAATTATGATGTATAACATAACCTAAAACACATGCACTGCACGACCATACGCTGCCTCAGCAGACTCCATCACCATCTCCGAAAGTGTCGGATGTGCATGAACACAATGTGCAATATCCATAGCAGACGCACCTAAACGAATTGCAACAGCAGCCTCATGAATTAACGTTGATGCCTGTGTACCCACAATATGAACACCTAAAATATCACCACTATCCGAATCTGTAACAGTCTTTACGAAACCATCTGCTTCCTTCATCCCTAACGCCATGCCACTTGCCCCATAAGGAAACCTACCTACCTTGACATCATACCCCTCATCAGCAGCCTCTTTTTCAGTCATACCCACATGCCCTATTTCAGGAAGTGTGAAGACACACCATGGAACCACTTGATAATCCATTTCAGTTGTTTCTCCGAGGCAATTTTGTGCGGCAATCTTCCCTTCAGCAGAAGCCGCATGCGCTAACAGATACCGACTTGCAACATCGCCAACAGCATAGACACTAGTGATGTTTGTCTGCATCTGTTCATTCACAACAATTTTGCCCTTTTCTGTTTGAACACCAACCTTTTCTAATCCAATCCCTTTCGAATTGTATTGTCTACCGATTGATACAAGCATTTTTTGGGCAGATACACTTTCACCGGATTCAAGGACTGCAGTAACACCTTCCTCCGATTTCTTGACACTGGTGATGTTCGCTCCTGTCTGGATAGTGATGCCCTTTCGTTTCATAAATAATTGGATATGGCGAACAACCTGTACATCTTCAGTCGCTAAAATAGTAGGTAGTAATTCCAACACAGTAACCTTACAACCGAGAGCATTGAATATAGACGCAAATTCACATCCCGATACGCCACCACCGACAATAATTAGACTTTCGGGGATTTTTGTAAGGTTGAGAATACCTGTCGTTGTCAACACATCGGTTTCATCAATCTCAAAAACAGGTGGTTCAGCAGGTTCAGAACCAGTCGCAATAATGACATTTTTCACATTTATCTGTTCAGATGTACCATCAAATTTACTAACAACAATTGTATTCTTGTTGATAAGTGACGCATTTCCGTTGACAGTATGAATTTTGTTGGCTTTGAGTAGTTTACTTATCCCGCCTTTTAGTTTTTGGATAACTTCCGTCTTGTGTTCTAATGTTTGTGAGTAGTCAACAGTCGTATTTTGTATATTTAGTGCAGGTGTGTTTTGAACCTGTTCCGCCAAATGTGCAATAGAAAAAAGGGTCTTCGTTGGAATACAACCTCTATTTAGACACGTCCCTCCCCATTCACCTTTCTCTATGAGACATACAGAGCCACCAAGTTGTGACGCTCTGATTGCAGCAACATAACCACCCGGTCCTCCACCGATAATTCCAACATCATACATTGTCATAACAACTCCTGTTGATTGAGATGGGTATAATTCTATCACAACGGGTTCGGGTTGTCAAGATAAGCATTACCACAAAATATTGTTGACGAATCATCACAATTTAAGGTATACTATTAAGTGTAGAAAAATTACAAAAATCAGAATTTAGGAGTGAAAACGCTTATACGTCTATATTAGACGCAGTATCCGTGGCCTTATAATGCTTTAATATTGATACATATATTTAACGGATGCTGAATACATAGATTACTTGGAGTATGATCTGACAAATGGACCAATATTTATATGAGAAAGATGCCTGTGGAGTCGGTTTTATAGCAAACATTTCAGGGAGTCGTAGTCATGCAATCTTGAAAATGGCAATACAAGCAGTTACGAATTTGACACATCGTGGTGCGGTTGCAGCTGATGCAAAAACTGGTGACGGTGCAGGTATATTAACGCAAATTCCGGAGAAGTTATTTAGAAAAGAAGTTGATAAGTTTGAAGCACATATAGATTCAATTGATGACCTGGCAGTCGGTATGATTTTCCTACCGGAAAATAACATTGTCGTGCAAAACCGGGGGCGAGAGATCGCCACTCACATTTTACAGCAATATGGATGTCCGCTCTTGGGGTGGCGTTCAGTTCCTATTGACGTTTCTGCTCTCGGAGAAAAGGCATTAGCCACTTTACCTTTGATACAACAGGTACTTATTGGAAGACCCCCACGTATCTCCACTGATAAGTTCGAAAGACATCTTTATCTTATCTGTAAAGAATTAGAACATCGTATTACTGAAGAACAACTTGATGGGTTTCACATTGCCTCTTTCTCACACCAAACTATCGTTTATAAAGGGCTGCTAGTAGCCCCACAACTTGCAAAGTTTTATCCTGATTTACAAAACCCTGACTTTGAGGCAGCTTTGGCTGTCTTCCATCAACGATATAGTACAAACACTTCACCAACTTGGTCACTTGCACAGCCTTTTAGAATGCTTGCACATAATGGTGAAATAAACACATTGATGGGAAACAGAAACTGGATGCGCGCAAGAGAGGCAGAACTAAATTCACCCATCTGGAATGAGGATATCAAGAAACTCGCCCCCATTATCAACCCCCTTGGCAGTGATTCAATGAGCCTTGATAACGTCTTAGAGCTGCTAACCCATTCCGACCACAGCATCCTCCATTCAATGATGCGTTTAATTCCTGAGGCTTATGAACAAATACCCGATATGCCTCCCACATTGAAGGACTGTTACGAATACATTTCTTGTGTGAGTGAACCGTGGGACGGTCCCGCCGCTGTTGCCTTCACAGATGGAAACATAGTCGGCGCAAGTTTAGACAGAAACGGACTAAGACCCGCACGATATAAGGTGACAGATGATGGACTTATTGTCATGGGGTCGGAAGTCGGAATCATTGAGTTGGACGATAGTCGTGTGGTCAGAAAGGGACGTTTAGGTCCAGGGCAGATGATCGCCGTTGATACTAACAACGGGCGATTACTCACTGATTCAGACATAAAGAACAAAGTTGCACACCAAAAACCTTATGCCAATTGGGTCAAACAGACCATAAACTTAGATGACTTAAAACCCAATCCTTTAGGATCAATTACACCAGTACCTGATGACCTAAATCAGAACCAAAAAGCATTTGGTTATATGACTGAAGATGTGGAAAAGTTCATCAAACCCATGGTTCTGCAGGCAAAGGAAGCGATCGGGTCTATGGGTGATGATAGTCCCCCTGCTGTCATTTCTCGACATCCGCGTTTGCTTTACCACTATTTTAAACAACTATTCGCACAAGTTACTAATCCTGCAATTGATTCACTCCGAGAACGTTTGGTGATGTCTTTAACGACACGTCTGGGAAGACGACGTAGCATCCTTACAGAGACTGAAAAACATGCTCATCTAATCCGATTGAATTCACCAATACTGACAAATGAAGAACTGGAAGCATTGAAACAACAAGATAATGTTGAATTCAAGCACACTACAATTCCAGTCCTTTTTCCTGTTGCTTCTGGTACACATGGATTGGAAACAGCATTAGACAAATTGTGTGAAAGAGTTATAGATGCAGTGACTGCGGGAAATACGCTTCTGATTTTGAGCGATAGAGATGTCAATTCGGATAATGCGCCTATTCCGATGTTACTTGCTGTCGGGGCAGTACATCACCATCTCATCCGCAAAGGCAAACGCATGCAGGTCAGTCTGATTGTTGAAGCGGGGGATCCACGGGAAGAACATCACTATGCAGTACTGCTGGGATACGGTGCTGATGCTATCAACCCGTACCTTGCTTTTTCTACGATCGTTCAACTCTCCCAAGACGATGAATTTGAAGAACTCACAACAGAACAAGCAATTTTGAACTATAAGGAAGCAGTTGAGAAAGGCATTCTAAAGATAATGGCAAAGATGGGGATATCTACAGTGTCAAGTTATCGAGGTGCACAGATCTTTGAAGCAATCGGTATCAATTCAGACGTGATAGATCGGTGTTTTGCTGGCACTCCATCAAGGTTGGGTGGGATTGGTTTTGAACACATCGCCGCAGAAACGCTCCATTTTCATACAAAAGCATTTGGTGCAACTGATGAAAGAAAAACTCTACAAGAAGCAGGTTATTTCCGTTTCCGAAGACATGGCGAATTTCACGCATTTAACCCGACAGTATTCAAAGCAATGCACAAGTTTGTAAAAAGCGGTGAACCTGAAGACTATGTTGAATATGCTGATGCCGTTGAGACAGGTGAACCATCAAGTTTACGAGAGCTACTCGCTTTCAAACCCAGCACTCCCATTCCCATTGAAGAAGTTGAACCTGCTGAAGATATCGTACGCAGATTTACTACAGGAAGTATGTCGTTTGGCGCATTAAGTCGAGAAACACATGAGACTTTAGCGATCGCTATGAACCGACTCGGTGCCAAGTCAGGAAGCGGAGAAGGCGGAGAAGATAGCGGACGGTTTGAAAGACAACCGAATGGAGACCTTGCCTCAAGTGCTATCAAACAGGTCGCATCCGGACGTTTTGGTGTAACACCTCAGTACCTCGCTTCCGCACGGGAATTAGAGATCAAAATGGCACAAGGCTCCAAACCTGGAGAAGGTGGACAGATTCCCGGTCATAAAGTAACTTTGGAAATCGCAAAGATTCGTCACTCAATTCCAGGCGTTCCCCTAATTTCGCCACCACCACATCACGATATTTATTCAATTGAGGACCTTGCGCAGCTGATATATGACCTAAAACAGGTTAATCCTCGAGCAAAAGTCGCTGTAAAACTCGTATCAGAGTTTCTTATCGGAACTATCGCTGCTGGCGTAGCGAAAGGCTACGCAGACGTAATTCAAGTCAGTGGGCATGAAGGCGGTACAGGTGCTTCACCCCTGAGTTCCATAAAAAACGCTGGGACTCCATGGGAACTCGGTCTCGCTGAAACTCAACAGAGCCTTGTGGCAAATGATCTACGCGACCGCGTTGTCCTCAGAGTTGATGGTGGAATGCGTTCAGGGCGGGATATCGTCATCGCAGCAATGCTCGGAGCAGAAGAATACGGTTTCGGCACAGCCGCTATGGTTGCGACGGGTTGTATTATGGCACGTCAATGCCATCTAAATACTTGTCCTGTTGGTGTCGCTACACAAGACCCAGCACTCCGTGCTAAGTATCCCGGAACACCTGAAATGGTTGTGAATTTTATGCTCGGCGTTGCCAACGAAGTTCGCACCATTCTTGCAAATCTTGGACATACGAGCCTAAATGATATCATTGGACGACCAGAACTGTTAGAAACTGCTAAATTGGTTGAATATCCGAAAGCAGCAACTCTTGACTTAACAGAAATACTGTCACCTGCTGATCCGACCGGTGAAGTGCCGCGCTATCATCTACATGAACGCAACGATCGTGTTGACACTCCCTTAGATGATCAAATTCTAATTGATGCTGCAACGGCAATTGAGAAGAAAGAACCAATTCAACTATCATATCCGATCCTCAATACGCACAGAACAGTGGGGGCAAAGTTATCTGGCGAAATTGCATATCAATACGGTGACGAGTTGCTACCAAAAGAGACCATCCGATGCTATTTTACAGGTAGTGCAGGACAGAGTTTTGGTGCTTTCTGTAGCACCGGTATCCAACTTGTTCTAACTGGCGAAGCGAATGATTATGTCGGTAAAGGTATGGCTGGCGGCGAAATAGTCATCAAACCCTCACCTGATGCGCGTTTCAAGACACACGAAAATACTATCATCGGAAACACTGTGTTGTATGGTGCTACAGATGGGGCTTTGTACGCCGCTGGTAGTGCAGGGGAACGTTTCTGTGTACGGAATAGCGGAGCAACGGCTGTTGTAGAAGGGGTTGGTGACCACGGTTGTGAATATATGACAGGTGGCACTGTTGTCATTCTGGGTGAAACAGGACGAAACTTTGGCGCAGGTATGACAGGTGGCACTGGTTACGTCCTTGACGAAAACCGAGAGTTCGAGAAGAAAATTAACTCGCAACTTATTAAGTTAAGACATATTACAGATAAAGCGGATGAAGACATACTGATCGGTTTGATACAAAAGCATCTTGAATTAACTGGCAGTCCTCATGCAGAACAGATTCTTAATAATTGGAGTGCGTTTTTACCACTCTTCTGGAAAATAGTTACACCTCCACCCCCGCCTCCGCCTGCATTAAACCGTCGTACACGCAAGCGGCCTCCAAGAAAAAATAAGTCTTCTTTTTCAACAGATAAACGCCTCTAATTGATATTATAATTAGAGGCGTTTATCTGTTGCTTATTCAAACATTTCAAGTAATCTTGGTTATACCAAGCATGCCCCGTTGACTTGACCTACCTTGCACATTCATCTACCCTCGTCTTCAGCAACGGCGAAAGCAACTTCAAGTCCTTCAATTTTATTTGATCGGTTTTTTGCTCGTTCCACAACATCAATAACGCGTCCGTGTTTTGCGCGTTTATCAGCTTTAATAATCAATGTGCTAATTTTGTGTTCATTTGCAGCTATAAACAACCCAACATCTTCAAGAGTTTGCATCTCAAGGTCATCAATAGCAATCCTTCCATCGCTGCTGATAAACAAGTTATATTTTTTCCTCGGAAATTCGTTTTCGGTTGAGGAATCTGGTAACGTCACACTAAAAGGTGGTGGAACACGCATGATAGCAGAAACCATGAAAAAGATGAGTAACAGAAATACACAATCTATCATGGGTGCCATCGGGATATCATCGTCGCTTGATGTATTTCTTCTACGGCTCATTTGGAGTGCCATGTGTATTCTCCTTTCATTAAGTTATAAAGTTAGGTGCATCATTCACGTGCAGCGATTGCAAATCCAATCTTATCAATACCTGCGTTCTTCGCTGTATCCATTACTTGCACAATTTGTTCATGTAGAACTTGTCTTTGAGATTGGATAATCAGCATATTTTTCTGATCTGGGTCGGCATTGAGTAGTATTTCAAACATATCAGACAACAGGACAACTTCTCCATTCAAGAGCATGGTGCCGTTTTTCTCGCCTGGAGCCGGATCATCAATTTTGACGACAAGTCCTTTAGGTTTCTCTTCAGAAGGTGTGCCGGGAGGTGGTAATTGTACTCGTATCCCTGGCATTGGTGTAAAAGTTGTTGACACCATGAAGAAGATCAGAAGCAGGAACACACAGTCAATCATCGGTGCCATACTAAGAGTTGGCGGTTTGCGTTCCCTTATTCGCGTTGCCATTAGGCTCAATTTGGCTTCACCAAGTTGTTGCATTTCATATCTCCATTTTTGTAGAAAAGGGCGAGTTACAAATCTCGCCCAACGTGTGATTAAGCGTTTGCATCACCTACAATCAACTGGTTTACGATTTCAGTTGAGACCTGTGAGATTTCAACCATGTGTCGGTTGACCCAACTATCAAAGAGTTGGAAGAAAATCAAACAAGGGATAGCAATTGTTAAACCGCCAGCAGTTGTTAGGAGTGCTTGTGAAATACCTTCGGCAAGTTGTTGTGGATCACCAGTCCCTTCAAGGGCGATAGTTGTAAAGGCAGTAATCATACCAGTAACAGTTCCCAATAGTCCAAATAGTGGTGAAACCACAGCAACTGTTCCGAGGACGGGTAGATTTCGTTCTAATTCAGGAATTTCAAGGAGACTTGCTTCTTCAATAGCTTCTTGAATTTCTTCTTTCGTAATATCGCGTTCCTCAATCTGTGCTTGACTGTATCTCAGTAGTCCAGCTTTTAGGACATTGGCAAGTGGTCCGCCTGCTTCTTCACAAGTTGAGACAGCTTCCATAATGTTTTCTTTTCGCAATGAGTCTGCGATGCTTGCGATGAACTGTTCAGTCCCAATTCGTGAACGGCTTCTAACAAACGTGAAAAGTCTTTCAATAATGAAGGTTAATGCGACAACAGAACAGATAGCTAATGGATAGAATACAAAACCGAATTTCTGGAAAAATGAGATGATATTATCTTTTTTTCTCATTTTGGTTCGGTCAAATATTTCACCACCTGGGGCGAGAACCTTAGATTTTCCGACTCGTTTTCCATAACCTTCTTTAGTATAACTAATGGTGTAACGTCCGGGGTCCAGATCCGTCATTGAATAGGCACCGTCTTTATCAGTTGTCGTCGTAAATTCTTGCTCGTCAATACCACGCACAATTGTAACCGTTACACCCTCAATAGGGTTCAGATCGGTGGAAGTATCAACAACTTCACCTTTAATAGTTGCTCTATCACCAAGGGTGTCGGTATCGGATGCATCCTCCGCACCAACACCCGGTTCAATAACTTCTGGTTCTTCTGATGCTTCTTCTTGTGCCGCAACAATGCCAACAGACATAAACAGGCAAGCAACTAACATAAAAATCGAACTTAAACGATTCATTCGTACTAATTCTCCTTTAGGTAATTTGCCAATTCGGCAATAAATTTCTTTTTTTTATTTGTAGAACTAAGACCTTATCACACAGAGTTTCCACATTCAAGTCGGTGGTCTACTGAACCTATGAAGTCAGTTCTTCTTAATTAAACACCTCAATGAATACAAAGTTACGTTTTCATAAGCATGAAACATAAAAAGACAAGTCTGCAAAAACTCAAAAACTCTATGTGAGTTTGCTGGAGCTCAAGTGAATGTCCAGCAAACTCACAAAATGTATTTAGAAACCCATCATCGCTCTGACGAACGTTGTATTACTCGTTGTGTTTTGCAGCAATATTGTAGTCCTACGATATCCTGCAAGGATGACGATATTGAACCCGAGCCATTCACCTCTGTTAATAGCTTGAATTTCAAAAATACGAGTCCGCAAGTCTGGTCGGAATAAGATTGGTACTCGTTCATCAGCTGGGAAAAACCTTAGATAATTTTTGTAATCATTATCTCGGTTAGAAAACTTCCTATATTGGAAACCACCGAGAATGTTCATACGTTGGGTAAATTGATAATCAAGGCGTACACCGAAGATGTCTTCCCGACTACTACGATTAAACCTTAGATATTCAATTGCTTCATTGCTTAATGGTGCGGAGAAACGGGGGTTAATTCCTTCAGGTGGAGCCCACAACTCGGGTTCACCCAAATCTATGTCACCATCGGTAGCAACACGGGGAACTTGTAGTGCTGTTCCTCTTTCCCTTCCATCCAGACCACGATCCCAGATATACTTAACCATAGGTGTCAACGTAAAATCTTCACCAATCAAATTCATGAATGGCAAATCTCCAAGCGGGATTTCATATCTTGCTTTGAAGATGACCTGTTGGCTCCGTATGTTGCGATCTGGATAACGACGTGCTATCCAGTTATCAACGTCATAGATTAGCCCTACATCCGTATCGTCAAGTGCATTAATACCGTGATCAGGATAGAAAGGATATTCCCTTCTTTGTCCACTTGTACGTACCTGTCGGTCAGGTACTAAGAAATCAACGCGATCGTCTGTTGTAAACAGATCATCATTGAGATCATCAGGGTTGCCTTCTTCAATCGGAATGTCTAAAAACACTGCACTGTCTTCATCTGGTTGATACTGTCTTTGATTAACGAGTAGGATTTTCGTTTCCAGTGTCAAGTTTGGTACTGCGGTATAGAGAAATTGCAGCGTTGCTGTATTGACAAGTGCGTTGTTGTAATCAAGTTCGTCAGTAATTTGGACCTCTTCCAATTCACCGACACGTAATGTGATGGTATAATCTGGAATATCATCCATAACCCGTACAAGTCGGTTTTGGAATAAGACCGTTCCAAAATCAGGAATATCACGTTGGTAAGTGATATGCATGTATTTGGAATCATTCTTGCGGCGACTTGAGATTTCGCTTTCGTTTAACCATCCCGCTTGAAGCGACAAGTTATCAAGTAGGTCATATTCTGCTGTGAGATGATATCCTTCACGGTCAATTCCGTATTCGTATTGTGGTTCAAAATCATCTTCGAGCGAATCGATTGTGCCGTTGTTATTCAGATCGATGAGGTCAGTAAAAATCGGTGGATCTGCTTCAAAGATCAAAAAATCTTCTTGGTAGTCTAATATACCGTTTTGATCTCTGTCGTCGGCGCGGGGCAGGACCCCATCAAAGTCATCATCATCAGGCCAATCATCATCATCATCATCATCTTCAATGAGAGCATAATTCTCTACATCCCATGGAGAGCGTTCGGCTATTGATATTTGTGTTCTTGGAAGGTTGTAAGGTTGGTCACGGTCGCTATTAGAACCGAAGTCTAAATAGGTTGTCGTATACCCTGGATCTATATGATAAAACGCGCCTTCAAGGTATAGTTTTCCAAATCGCGATTTTAGATTGAGGAACCATGCGGTTTCTCTTCCAAGTTCGCCATCTCCATCTGTATCAGTCCCATCCCCACCAAGCATTGCTTCAAAACGTTCCCCTTCAGTTTCGGAGTATGTAGGGATACCGTTTCCATCAACAGGTAAATTGGTATCAGGATCAATTTGTATACCAGTTGTCTCTGTCCCCTCTTCAGTTACAATTTCGGGTGTGATTCGGCTAAATCCCACTTTATCTCTTGGAATAGTAGGATACTGTTTGTATTTTCCGTTGATAGAGTAATGTGCTCTTATAAAGACATTACCGACGGTTCCTTCAAGATCGAGTCCGTATAGAACGGCTGCCCGTGCTGCCCCGTATCTGTATGTAACTTTACGAGGTCTTCCTTCATCTTCCCATGAACCTGGGTCATCGGCAAGAGTTTCCCTATTGCTGACATAGTCTGGTGACTGCCCGTAGTTACCTGGTGCTTCAATGATGTCGCGAAATGGCATTCGGATGTGGCCGTCTTCAGTCTTTATCCATTCTTGGATGTCGGCATCTGATGCTGCGGCGTTCGCCTCACTAAATCCGATAAAAGCGATATTGTAATCACCGGCAACAGTCATTTTGAAGACAACTGATTTCACGGTACGTGGATCGACTGGCTCAACGAAGATGTTAGGAAATTCGTTGTGAAGTTGAGTAATTACAAGGTCATACTTCATCTTGTTAAACCCTTCAACGATTTTCCATTCGCCTATAACTGGTCTGACGATGTCTTCGGGTGTGCGAACAACATCCGTATCAGAAACAGGTGCAATTTTGGGTTCACCACTATTGGGGTGCCCACTGGGATATACGTCAGTGGCTAAAACTGTAATGGTATGTGTTTGTTCAGCAAGGAGTCCCGGTTCAAACGCTTCTGATTCTTCCTCAGACAAACCTTCAGGAACAGGTTCAAGTGATTGTGTGACGATGGTAATATCCATTTTATTGACAGCTGCACCAACACCACCTTTAAAATTACTTACGAATAACTCGTTAACCCTACCACCGTCAATTTGTCCTAAATCTCTGCTGTTGATGAACGATGTATCGTTAGGGTTGTTGGACACGTAATAGTGATTATCTTCAGGTGAGTCGTCTCGGAATACAGCTGTAATCATCTCTGGCGGAGTATTCGCCACGGTTCCCATCAGTGGGTTTTCAACACGTTCGGGGTGTTCTTTATGCAAATTCACATAAGTGAATCCAACACGGAAAATATCCCCTAAAAGTCCTTGTCCTCTAAACCCGATCAGGCGCGCGTTTTCAATATGTCTGACATTTGCATCTTCATTGAACCCATTTCGACGTCCAAGGGTTGGAGCGAGGTTCGCAGCACCTTCTGTAAGTTGAACAGGGTTAGAAATACGTGAGTTGATGAGTGTAAATAGGTGTCGTTCTTGTGCAAAGGAAACATCCCAGCGAAAACCATCAAATTCTGTTTTGTAAATTATATATCTATTTGGAAATAATGTTGATGGTTTTAGACGCATATGGTCACCGATGGCAAACTCATTATATCTACCTCGAAAGGAATCTTCAGTCAAGATAGTACGGTCTAACTGTGCTGAGAATCTTTCACTGTCAAGTTGTCCTGTCCAACCGACAACCAGTTCACCGTTCTGATTGAATGCTTTTCGTTCACGGTAATTGTAGACCTCACTACCTTCCAGAAGTTCTTTACCAAAAAGGTCGTAGAAGAACTGTGGTTCCTCTTCTAATTGGAATCGATCAGAGAATTTTGAGTCTCCATCAATTGTAGGCAAGAGTGGTTCTTGCGGTCCTAAACTTTGTGCACCACATCCGTATAGCACAATCCCACATAGGAAGCAAGACGCTACAAGCAAAACATTAGTTACTCGTTTTAACTTGTTCATTATTTTAGTATTCCTCCTTAGGAAATAATTGTTTCGGATATCAGACACTCACCTTAGTGAATAGAGTTTGCTACTAAGTATTGAATGTCACGGATCCGAAAAACTTAATATGAATTGAAATTCTTGAGATATATAAACAAACAAGAAATATATCCGTTTTGATCTAACGATGAATCAGATTAGGTTAGATTGTAAAAAGTTTTTTATATCTGTGCTCACCGCTTTCCACCTATTATTAAGTATGTGAATTTGTGGGGGGTTTCATTTCATAATTAAGAGGTGTATTGTGATAGTATTACACAATACACTTGTTAACTGCTTATCATAACAAATATTTCATTTTTTGTCAACTATTTGACCAAAAAATGAAAAAAGATCTTATTTTATAATACCTTAGAACAAATCATATAATAAATACCATTTTTTTTCAACGATTATTTGACAACCGTTTTTAAAGAATATGGTTTGACATAAGATTGGCTCAGGTAGGTGTAAGATGTGCAGATAGAATTCAACGGGATGGGTTGTTGCGAGAATGGTTAACAAACTCTATGAGTAATGCAAGGGTAACGCCAAAACATAATCCAATAATTCCTGACAGCATAACGATCAGTCTAAATTGGGGACTAGTTGGGATCTTTCTTGGAACTGCAGTATCAACGATTTCTATTCCACCTTTTTGTGTTGGGAGCATGTTGGAGTCTGCGCTGAGAATTTCAGACTCAAGATACCTTTTTTCAATTTCTTCTTTGATGCTCCCCGCGAGTTCAATTTTAGCGCGCAGCTGCGTGAATGTATGTTGATTTCCTGGAATTTGATTAAGCAATGTATCCAGTTGGTTTCTAGTTTTTTGCAGTTCTTCGTTCAGTCGTTTTGTTTCATTTTCAGAACTCTCAATGGTTGGCGGTAACTCAATTAATTGATTCTGTATGTATGTATAGTGTGCAGAAGTGCCGTAAGTTGCAACAGAAGTCAGCTGCGGTGTTTTTTTAGTTTCTCGTTGAATAAACTCAATTTGTGCGTTGAGTCCACTAATTTCATGTGAACTTTTACCTGCCTTTTTCTCATCCCCGATACGTTGGGTTTCCAGTTCAAGTAGTTTTTCACGTTGGCTTAACCATTGTGGGTTATGGCTTTGTGTTTCAGAGATTTGTGTCTGTTTCGGTAGTGTTTTTTGATAGGAATTTAGATGTGTCAGTCTACGTTTTGCAGTATCAAGAGTTTGTTCAGCTAAACCGAGTCGTTCTTGCAGATTTCGGTGTTGTTCGAGTAAACTTGCTAATCTTGGGTACCAAGTCTCTGGACTTTCGTTTTCTTTAACGAAGGTTAGGATTTCGTCCGTGAGTTCTTGTATTTCTTGATCGACTTCTACACGTTTCTGTTGTAGAAACTTTTGATGTTTTGCTACTCTGGTTTTTTCATTCTCGCTTCGTAACGTTTGCATGTCTCGTGCGAGTTGGTTAACCAAAAGTGCTGCATTTCGTTCTCCCCCTTCTGCCTCGGACAATTCAATTGACACTTCAATGTAGTCTGCCTCTGGATCTATTTGTGCCTTTAGTTTCTGTTTGAGCTGTCCTACACTTGGAAGATGCTGTATCCCACTGTATTCTTTATCTTCAAGGTTTTGGACTGCTGCGTTGAGCATAGACTCTGTAGTAAACCTTTTGCTGATTGTTGACATTTCCCTACGGTCGACACCACCGGATAGGACTGTCTGGAAGATATTCGTGGAGGAGATAGGGGAGGTTGTATTGGATTGAATGAGGCGCAACAGCGTTGATGCAGAATAGGTTTTAGGAATACGTAGTGATATTACAAGAGCAGTTCCTAAAACCAAGAATGTGCATAAGCAGATAACAAAAGCGTACTTCCGTATAAACTGAATATAGTCTCGTAACGGTTCCTCTTTTTGAAGCATGCATATCAATTTTCATTGAAGAATCGAGTGAAAATTGTTCTCCTTTCAATTATTCTTTACATTAGTTCAGATTGTTAGCAAGGCGAATTTCTTCATCGTTGAAAGCTTCATCATGCCATTCGGTGATACGCCATTCATCTTCCCTTTTTTCGAAGATAAACAGGTTGTCACCTTCTGCGAACCAACCGGTAAATCCACCTTCAAGTGACTCACCGTCTGCGACGAAGCCTTGAATTCGGTAGTGATTTCGCACTTCAGCTTTTATGCCATCTTCATAAATTTCAATCTCGGGTGGGACAGAAAGTTCTATCTCTATATCCTGAAAACGAGTAAAAACGCGTATTGCTGCATCCCGTTCATCTCGAATATCGTCGAACTCCAGGTCATCTGTCGTATCCCCATCCGTTCCCATGTCCGAAACGTAGCGGAAACCTTCAGTCCAATAAGCACTCATATAAGTTTCCACGTCTTCAGTTTCATATCCTTCTCTCCATCGTTTCAATACGCTGTTAATTGCCAATCGATCCTCGGGTGGAATTTGATTTAACTTATCTACATCGCCGCACCCAATCAAACTTGCTATTAGGATAAGCACACATATAATTTTTGCTATATAACTTAACATAATTTTTCATCTCCAAATTAAAATGTTTTAACGACTCCTAAATAGAGGCGTGATGGGGTGATTCCAACTTGGAGTCCCAATTTTTCTATCTGTTCTGCATCCTCTTGAATTGAACGAATTTGTGAGTTTGCATTATATAAGTTTGCACTCACATAAGAATCGATAATACTGTATGCCCAAAGTCCTATTCCAGTGTAAATAAAGAACATTTTTAGTTTATATTTCTGATTTGCCTTGTCGTAACTTGCTAATACTGCATTAGTATCATCTGGTTCATAAAAAGCAAGGGATTCGTAGTTTTCATACGCCGGTACAAAGGATTGATGTGCCAGAAATGCTCCAACTGCCGACCCACCAATACCGAGTAATATCAAGCTGCCACGGAAGTAATTACGGCTATGGAATTGACCCCAACCGGGAAAAACAGTGGCTCGCACCATATTTCCAACAGGTGAAATTAACCTTATCGGCTTTTCTTGTGCTATTGGAGCGTTACTGTTTTCTACCGTTTCGGCATAACAGAATTGTAGACTTGCAAATAAAATCAATAGAGTCAATAAGATACGCATTAATTATAATTTCTAATTCTATGCAAAGATAAGAACATCTTTGCTATTGTTGACAATGCCTCACGCAACATTGCACAAGGCATTGTATATTTTGGCTTACCCAACGATGCGAAAGTTCTATCTTCTACTCTTGATCCGTTGTGTTGTCCGACTACGATTGTCGTTTTTATCATCATCGTCGTCATCACTGCTGCTAGAACTCGATCTGGTTGATGTTCGTGATGTAGTCGTTGGACGAGTCCGTGAACTACTTGACGAAGAACGACTCACACTTTGTGTTTTAGCTCGCGTTGATGTGGATCTTGATGATGAAACGGACGAACTTCGCGGTTGTGTTCGAACAGTACTACTACTGCGTAAAGTAGAATTTGAGCTGCTTCTACTGCTATAACGTGAACTGGAAGAAGAACCTGACCGATTTGAATAGGAAGAAACTGATCGTCTATATATCTGAGAACTTCTTCCCGTTACCGAAGTTGGACTCCTTCTATCTGTATTCACATTTGCCCGTGAATTTAAGAGCGGTCGCCGTTGGCTATCAGAAGATCTGGTTGAGAATCGTGAACGACTACTATATGTCCGCTGTGCTTCGTTCTGTCGCGTGGTTGTTCTTGCAATAGCAGTTCGTTGTTTCTGCGTAATTATATCTGAACGCGTTACACGTTCCGTTGGTGGTGGTGCTTGGGCACGGTGGTTTTCAATTATGACACGGACATTATTTTGGACTTGCGTCCGTTCTGCTGTCCGAGTAGGAACTGCTAACCGGCTCCGAGAATACTGTTTTCGGATTGTATCGTGTTGTGCACTCCACCGATTTAGCTGCGTACGTTTACGGTATACGGGTGTACCTCTACTGTAAACACCATAGTAAGGTGTGTGGTAATACGAATACCGGGTTGGGTGATAGGTGCGGTAACGACCTAAGTAACCTCCATAGTATGTCCGTATTGAGAGATAACGATGATCGTAGACCGGATAACTCCAACACAGGTATGAGTCGTAGCCTGAGGAGTAAAATATCGGACCATCGTAAAAGTAGAGATAGGTGTATCGGTTCCAGTGCCGCCAACGATAAGAAGGCGTATAGTGTTGAACGACACGCACGTTAGGTGCTCTGCGGTAAGTGGTAACCTCAATGTATTCTACATCAAGTTGTTCACCACCTTCAGCAACGACATGAAGTTCCATCCATCCGTTGTCAACGTGCCCGATAGCTGGAATTTTGATCGTTTCAGAACGATTTTTTGCACGCAGTACAAAGGTGTCACCATATCGTGTTTCAGATGCGTTTTGGTCATTGTAGCCGCGTCTTGTTGCTTCTCGTCTGATGTTGCGAATCCAAACGCGTCCTGCAATCGGTTCATAGTTGTCGTTTATCTCAAATTCATTCGGTTCACCCTTATAGCGAACAAGAATCTCTATAGACTTTGCACTACGTGGAATTTCAAAGAGGTATACACCGCTGGCGATTGCAAATTCATAGTTGTCAACATCTTGTCTGGCAGTTGCCCAGGCGGTCAACCGCATGCCTTCATCAAAGATAGGACTTGCGGTGATCGTCGCGTTGCCGCGTTCAATCCATTCATCAACATCACTCGCGACCCGATGCTCACGGCTTAGTCGGTCCGCGTAATATCCGTAATCGGCATGACTCACTGCTGCAATCGTTCCGATGAGCAAGCAGCTGAGGAGCCCTGCAATTGTCATAGTAAAAATCCGATTTCTCATGAGTATCCTCCTAAATAGCGATCTTAAACCAGCAGAAATAACCGTTGGTAAGATTTAGGTAATATCTAATAATTTTCTCTTTTCTTCGGTATCTTAATTAATCCTGTTAAATCAAATCCTCTGAATTAGGTAGTTTTTGTTTCCGCACAACAATAAATATTATGATTGATTTAAATCAAGATGTTGGTGAAACTTACAGTTTTTGTACTTATTTGTATTGATTACATCAGAGGCATTCAATTGTCGAATTTCGCTCTTGTAGGAGGGGTTTTCGACCCCGAATTTTCCTTATCTTCTGTAGGAGCGACCTTTGGTCGCGACCAGAGGTCGCTCCTACCTTAAGAAACCTATGTTAGATTATACGCTATATTGACAATTGAATGATTCTGTTGATTACATATAAATCCTTGACAATTAAAGATATTTTATCATAATTTTGCCATAAATGTCAAGTAATAAAAAACAGGAAACCCAGAGGAATTTAATTGTTGAAATGTACTCTTTTAGTAGGTGTTTTCAACCTTGATTTTCCATTCTTCTGTCGGATGGGAATGCCTAAAATTATGAACCCTGTCCCAATCGTGGAATTTTTTAGTTGTTTTTTTAGTTGTTTTTTCAATTTTTTCACAAACCTCCTCGATCGTGTCTTGGTATAGGTTTATGAAGGTTTTTTGAATTTGCGAAATTTTGAAAAAAACAACTAAATGGCTTTTTTGTCGTTATTTCGGTGTCAACCTGATACCCCGTTTTTGTGCATGATCTCGCGCGAGAGGGGTTATAATAGCAGGTTTGGAATAAACTAACTCTTGGACATTATCTGCCAGATTTTCGATCACAGTCGCACTAATAATCGGGACATCTACGTTTACATGCGTTAGTGAATCACCTTCACGAATAGATTCCGCAATCTGATCAACTGTAATCCATTTAACGCCAAATTCGGACAACGCGTTTACATGATCAGGTTCAATTCTGTCAAGAGAGAGTATTGTTTTATCTTCGTTCTTCCTTTTGGTTGAAACATCCGCTGCTGCTAAAACCCGTTTTCCACAACAGAGTGCATGGTAAACTAGATAGGTACAAGGCGTATCAACTAACTTCATCGCAAGTTTCCCTGCCATTGGATATGAAAGCGCGGGCAATACAATTTGTGAATAGTTTTCAACTATAACTGGTATATCGGTTATACTATTTTCCAGTAGGATATTATCTTCACTAAACGTTGAATAAATCGGATCGAGATTTAAGACTTTAGTTGCGAGTTCAGACAGAATAATTCGAAAATTCCATCCTTCCTGCATACATATTTGAAATTGTTGCAATATAGGGTCTAATGGAAGTTGCGTTGCCCCCAAAACCGCAAGCAGCTGCTTTTCTGTTTGTTGTGGACTACTGGCATGTTCCTGTAGTACTCTCTCAACGATTTTTTCTATTTGAGCGATCTGTTCTGGTGTCATATTTCGTCGCGAAGCAGTTCAACCGCTTCGCCACCTTTCAAACCAGCGGCGTTGGAATCATCGGTATCCAGGTGCATCTGAAGTACATAAGATTCATGAATCTTCGGACGAATGTTTTCTAAAGTTAAGGCACGTTCACCTGGAAAACGGATTTTTAGTCGGTCTGCTTCATTGACACCGAAAGCATCAGCTTGCTCAGGTGTCATGTGTATGTGTCGGGTTGCACAGATAGCACCCTCTTCTAAGTAGACACTGCCGACGGGACCGACAAGCGTAATCGGTTCAGCACCGGCAAGGTCACCTGAATCCCGTATGGGTGGATTTAAGCCGAGTCTTATTGCTTCTGTCTGTGCGACCTCAACTTGTGAATAGTCCCTGACGGGACCGAGAATTCGCACGTGTTCGATTGCACGCATCCGCTTCCCAACTACCGTTACTGTTTCATTCGCAGCAAACGCACCTGGCTGATATAGTGGTGCGTGGACGGTGAGTTGATGCCCAGGTCCATAAAGGATTTCAAGGTCTTCTTGCGTTACGTGTGCATGTCGAGCTGAAACGCCAACCGGTATTTTTTGCTGTGCTAAAGCCGCGTCACATGCGCGGTTGCCTGCCTCACAAGTGCGTAATGCGCAGCCGCTGCAAGATTGATCATTGGACAACCGACTTACAACACGACGGGTAATAAGTTGAACTAAATCTTGGTCATGCATATTGGGTAATTTTTCTATTTGTATTCAAATTTTACCAGAAGGTTTTTTGTATAATTATCCACTTGGTAGGATAGACTCCACTTCAGCGTGGGGTCTTGGGATTACGTGTACTGAAACAACTTCTCCAACGCGTGCAGCAGCTTCTGCCCCGACATCCGTTGCGGCTTTCACAGCACCGACATCTCCACGTACCATCACAGTGACGTAACCTGCACCAATCTGTTGGTATCCGATAAGGCGGACATTTGCAGCCTTTACCATAGCATCTGCTGCCTCTATACTACCAACTAATCCTCTTGTTTCAACTAAACCTAATGCTTCTCCAGTCATATTGTTTTCATGTCTCCTATTTTTGTAAATCTATCTATAGTATAGCGGAAAAATTGATTTTATTCAATATGATTTCCCCGATGAGTCCATAAGTTTTTTCTATATCCTCTTTTGCCTTATCAGTGTTGTTATTTTTTGCATAAGCGGTTGCACGCCAAAGAAAAAATGTTATCAGTTGGTGTTTGTTATCTTTCCAATTATTGATGGCATCAGTGAGAATGTCTATAGCTTGTGCGTAATCGGATTCTTTTGGTTTTGGTTGGTCCATATACGCGTGAACATTCCCGCGACGAATAAATGCAATAGCAAACAACGGTTGTCGTTCAATTGATTTGTTGAAATCTGCTAAAGCGAGTTTCAAGTCCGCATCATTTTCCTTTGATAACAGATATTTTTCGTAGTATGCGCTGCCTCGGTCATAGTAAGCGATTGCACTTGGGCGGTGCTTAACGATATAGTCATAATCTTCAAGTGCTTTGTTGATTTTACCTGTTTCAAGATAGACTTCAGCGCGTTTTGACATAACGAAGGCATTCTTTCTCTGATTTAGGGATGCAGTGTAATCATTGATTGCATTGGAGAAATCGTTTAAGGCACGGTAGGCATCTGCACGACGTACATAAGCATCGGCAATATATTGCTTGAGTGACAGGGTGTGGGTATAGTCATCAATTGCCTCTTTGTAATGTGCTAAATAGTAGTATGCTATTCCGCGTTTGATGTATGCCTCAGCATATTTCGGTTCAATTTCAATTGCTTGTGTAAAAGCGGTAATTGCTTTGTAGTTTTTTCCTTCTCGGAGCAGTTTTGTGCCTGCAGATAGATGTTTATGTGCGTTTTTGTCAACCCCTTTTAGTTTTTCCCAGCTAACGAAGCGCGAAGCTAGAATAAATGTGAGAATAAGAATAGGGGTCATAATGAAAATCAACGCACGCATAAAACAATACTCTTATTCTTTGTCTGGATATAGGAGATGAATGTTGACACCATATTTCAGCTCATCAACAGACGTATATGTTTTTGATAAATCTATTTCAAGATAGGTCTGTCCGCCTTCAATTCCGCCGTAACCTGTAGAGAAGATGAGCTGTTTTCCGCCGAGTCTTGCGACACCGTCTCTGATATATTTATTCGGAAAATAACTAATAGGGGTATGTCCGACGACAAGGAAATTCGCTTGAATTTTATTGAGAAAGTTTTCGGTGTGTTTCAGTGTATATCCGCCAGTAAACACGCTCTCAGGTCTGTCCCACAATATTTCGTCAAATATTTTAGGACTCGGTTTAATCAGGTCTGCTAAACTTCGAATGGCACGAGAGGGCCCCGCATGAACAGCGACAAAACCTTTCTTACCGATAACGACAGTTGGCAAATTGGTAAGAAACTCAAAATGTTCATCGGTCATGCGTTCAATGAAGTTGAACTGTCTATAGTAACTCCCGTTTATACTGGTGTAAAGTTTCCGTATTAAAGCTGGACGATTTTGATCTGTCAATCCGTGAGTTTTCATCATCGCGAACGTATCTGCTGCAGCATATTCATGATTACCTCTGATATAGATGAGTCTTTTACCTTCATCACCGAGCTGCCGTTGTATCTCAATCACGCGATTGACAATTTGGACATCACCAAAAGGTGGTTTTGGACGCTCATCAGGTTTATAGTCAATGGCATCACCAAGCATAATGCCGTATACATCCTCACCCGCTTCAATCTTCTGAACAAGCTGGGTCTGTTCTAACCACTGATTAAAATCTTCCCAGTGTGCATGCAGGTCCGCAACAATGTAGACGGTTCCGTGGTCGGGTAGGACGATGACATGTCCATCACGCGTATATTCGTTAGGATACTGCGATAGGTGTTTGGTCTGTGCTGTTGCACTTAGCGTGAAACAGACAAGAAAAACTATGATGTGAAAAAGATATGTATTCATTTCTTGTTATTCTCTGAAGAATGCATCCACAACTTCTTCCTGTTGTCTAAGTCTATTGAGATGCCTTCTTCTACGACTGCGAGTTATGATATAACACAGTAATAATAAACCGCTGATACTGCCCCAAAAAACATAAGAATTGGACAAGAAAGTCGCCCAATGATACCGTTCTGGTAGAGATTCCTGCCAAAGCCTGTCAAATATCGTAAGATCGTAGCCGAGGACTGCTTCAAATGCGGTGTTTAGATTCGCACCTGTATGAAGTCGGTCTATGATTGCCCATAAAGCTTCGTCCCCGTTGACTTCCACGAACCAACGGAGTGCGTCTTGACTTTGTGCATACGCTAAATCAGCACCTAACTGTGGAACAGGGAATTTGTCTGATAGTTTGTATAATGGATAAATAGATTTTGTAAAAACATTTTTCAACAAAGTTTTGTGGCGACCTGGCACCCATTCCTTTGAAAAGTGAATAGCGATTCCCTCCACAAACCATAACGGAATACCTTTGACAGCTTTGCGTGTATATTGTCCAAACAGAACGTGTGCGATCTCGTGGCGAAGTACTTGTGCTAATTGGAGTTTTGCAGTTGCGATCTGTGACGGATTTTGGATAATGATACGCCGACTCAACGGAAACGCACATCCAACTGCCCAATCCTGAATCGGTGCATGCACATAAGTCTGGAACGCTTCTTGTGTATCACACACCCAAATTTTTATCGTCTCTGTTGGGATGTTATCTGTTATTCTCGGGAACTCCTCATAAAACTCCTCTGCAATTCGGAGGATTGACTCAGGATCCACCGTATTTTCTTTATAGTAGACACGAAAATGTGTACTCTCTGATGACTCCCAAGTCGCAAAAACCGGATATACTTGTAGGAACAAAAAAATGTAAATAAGACTTTTCATAACTTGCCCATACAATGGCAGTTATTGAACTTGATATGTTTTCAGGTCCATTGCTCTATTCACCAACATTGTGAGTTCGTCTATCTGCTTATTATTAATATGAGGTTGGATTTCTGCAATAGTCTGCTGTACATCTTCTAAATTGCCCTCTTGTGCCCAATAACTCCCACGAAGTATTTCAGCGAATTCTGCAATTGCTGCGACAAACTGAAACTCAGCAGATGCTGCTTCAAATGTACTCTTCAGATCTGATGTGAAAAAATCTTTGTTAATTTCGGTGACACGAGAAGTGTCGGGGTTTTGATGTCGCAAGAAAACTGTTGCAAGTTTTCCATCTGCCCCCTCATGAAGTTTAATCTCGTAAAGCGCAGTGACACTGTGTCCTGAACCAATTTCTCCTGCATCTACATCATCATCTCGAAAATCTTCATGATCAAGTCGCCGGTTTTCATAGCCGATCAACCGGAAACGACTGACTGTCTGTGGGTTGAAATCAACCTGAACTTTTGCATCTTTTGCGATGATTTGTAGGGTTCCGGTCAGGTTCTCAACGAAAATACGCCTTGCTTCATTCAGGTTATCCACATAAGCATAACTTCCGTTGCCATCATTAGCCAACCTTTCCATGAGAATATCGTTGTAGTTCCCCATGCCGAATCCGATTGTTGTTAATGTAATCCCTTCTTCAACGTGTGCGCGAATCTTTTTGAGGATAGCATCAGAACCGGTCTCACCTACGTTTGCGACACCATCAGAACAAAGTATCACGCGATTGATACTTCCAAACTTTGCACTTCGCAGTGCAAGGGTGTACCCGAGTCTTAGTCCTGCCTCAGCATTCGTTGCACCTTCTGGTTCAAGTGCGTTAATTGCATGCAATATTTCGCCGCGTGCTTCAATCCCAGTGAGTGGTAGGATCGTCCGTGCCTCAGTGCCATAGACAACAATGCCAACTTTGTCACCTGGACGTAGTTGATCAACTAATAGTGTCAATGACCGTTTTACCAGACCTAACCCGGTTCTCAAGTGCCATTGAACCCGATACATCAATAACAAAGGTCAATATCGCGTTTTTCCGATTTTCGTCAGCTATCACGCGACCTTGAATGCCAATTCGCATTAATTGGAGTCGCTTACCATCGCCAAATCGAGAAGGTGAACCTTCAATATATACAGCAAATGCCCCATCAGAAGGTGGTTTATAATTGTAATCAAAGGTATTGACAAACTCTTCTACTCGGACTGCATCCCGCGGCGGTAAATTACCATCATTTAGGTAACGACGTGTAATAGAATAGGATGCGGTGTCAACATCCATGCCGAAGGTGGAAAGGTGATCATCTTCAGTATCTATGAAAGGATTTGTTCCGTATTCCTGAAAAAAGACATCGTCATAAGCAGCATTGTTCGGAGGGTTTAATCCTGTATAGGCAGAATCCTCAAGTGTAACAGTCGAAGACTGTAAATATTCCTTGCTATTATCAGAACCGCATCCGATATAGAAAGAAAGTGTTAGAAAGCATATAACGGGTAAAAACACAAAAATGTAATTGCTAATTTTAGTCCGCATTAGATTTATTCTCCTATATTTGGTTGTATGATAGTAAGAGTTTATGACGGATCTATGACTGTTCCCATAAACAGCACCGTTCCTGTTTCATTGTCACGAATGGCATAGAAAAAGGGACGATCAACATTGAATTGAGGTGGAGCACTCGTCTTTACGATTCCAACAACAGTGGCAGCAGCAGCTTCCGTACCTTCCTCATTTACCTCAACGAAAGTTTTATGCAAAACTGTGTCAATATACAGATTACTTCCCAAATCCTCTAAATCTGCCATACGACTGAAATCTGCACGACCAGCATCAAAGGCTACACCCATACCGAGAGTTATCAGCACATCCTTTAGTTCTTTTGCGCCATACTTCACCTTAAACTTTGGCATTCTGAGATCCATTTGCCGTTCATTAAATTCTGTCATCCAGTTTTCCCAGTTCTCGGGTGTCAAAGTAGCTAAAAAAGCATCCAGGTCAGACTGGTTTGTAGGAACGAAAATATACATACTGAACTGACCTTCACCATAAGGAAGACTAATGGCTTGAACAGTATCGCTGTGGTAATGAGAGTACTTGCCTCCTGACCTAAACATCATCGGCACCTGTTTTTGGCTACCGTCTGCAAGATTGAATGTCCCATCGCGTGTGTTTTCTGGTTTAAATTCTGTCTGCCACGTACCCTTGAAGTAGATTGCATTTATCAGGTATAACACTGCATTTCTTTCTATACTGTCAAGAATTGTCGGAATTTTACTGTTCGTATTATCATTTACCCACTGATTAATTGTTATTAATGTGCTCGGGTCTAAAAAATCAAGAATTGAGACTTCAGCATTGAAAAATTTTTCGTTCCGTTGTAGAAAATCTGATTCAAATGTGATACCATCATTTCCCCATAATGAGTTCGCAATTGAAAGTGTTACTTTTGGGTCTGATGTCTGAAGTGCTTCCTGCATTTGTAAAAAAGCCGCATTTATCGTTTCGGAGGATAAACCTTGCAGTTGAAGGGAATCAGTCATTGCTTGTTCGGTATCGCCGGCTGCCCCGTTTAGAGTCATTGCCAATGCAACCGAAACACTATAAGGGGAGATAAAGATATTCATGTCATTATCTGTCTTATATATTTCTTTGAAGAGGTTAATACCAAATTCCGTGTTTCCAAGCACAAGGTCTGCATCAACAACGATAGGTGTATCATCTTCAGGGTCAATTTGTGTATCGTCCTTGATCTGTCCGTCGTCCTTAACTACAGAGTCAATGTTTGAACATCCGAAGCATAAAAACAAAGATATGCACATTAAACTTAGTACTGTTCTTGCTAATTCCTGTTTACTATTCATGAGTTTTACCTTTTAAGTATTTGTTGGTAACTTGCGATTGATTATTTAGTAAAGATGCGCAACATATTCACCGTAACCGTTGTAAATTTGAGTTGGGTACATCCGATCACGTGAAGGTAACAACCACTCTCTTGCTTGTGACCAACGTGGATGTGGAACGTTTGGATTGACGTTTGCTTCAAAACCGTATTCTCGTGGTATCAGAACGTTCCAAAAAGTCCGAGGCTTCTTATCGGTCAATTCAATACTGACTATGGATTTGATGCTCTTAAACCCGTATTTCCACGGGACAATCAATCTGATAGGTGCCCCGTGTTGTGGTGGTAAGATGTGTCCATAGATACCGACAACCAGTAATGTCAAGTCATTCATGGCTTCTGCTAATGTTAGTCCTTCAACATAAGGCCACGGCAACCGTGTATTGTTTTGTTGAGATGCCACCTTTCGATCCAAGAAGGTGACCATTCGCACATACTTCGCCTCAGTTTTCGGTTGAACTTTCTCAAGCAGTGCTTTCATCGGAAACCCAATCCAAGGCACTACCATCGCCCATGTTTCAACACAACGGAAACGGTAGATACGTTCTTCAAGTGGCATCTGTTTAATGAGATCGTCAATATCTATGGTCATCGGTTTATCAACAAGTCCCGATATTTCAATCTCCCAAGGACGCGTTTTAAACTTTTCTACCCTTCTCCAGACAGTACTTTTTGAACTTGTGAATTCATAGAAATTATTAAAAGTCGCTGCGTCAATCTCATCAGTTAGTGGTCGGGTTACAGTGAAATCTTCGTTTTTATCTGCATCAAGTGTCTTTTCCTGAAACGGTTTAAGCTGTTTCAATAGCCTGCTGTCTTGTGCGCAAGCAGTTGAACTGAACAAAGATATTGCCCCCGCACCCACTATACCGAGATCTTTGATAAACTTTCTGCGGTTAATGTATACTGATTCAGGAGTTACACGATTTTCTGGGATTTCCCATCCCTTCGGAATTTTTATATACGTCATCGGATTCTCTCTTTATATATTATACCAAATTAACGGAATTTATTTTTCCCGACGGTTAGGTGCGGTTTCCTAACCAATGCGGAATACCACACGGGGAATGCTCTATAGCATTCATACCGTTGATTTGGCGTATTCTGTCGAGTCCAAAAATTTGATTTATCAAACTCACGTTATGCTATATTATCTGTTAGGATATATAACTCTGAAATATGCAATCAGTTTACAGTGTATATTATTAAATGGAGTTGTTTATGTTGCGTATCTCAAATTATACAGACTTTCAACGAAATACGCAACCTTTTTTGTACGGTTCGGATGTGTAAAGTTTTTGCCACTTTCTTTGTCAGAATCACGGATTTTTGGGATGGCGCGGCGTGTTTGCGGAATCACGGAGGGAGCGGAGTACGCCGAAGACACTGAAAAGCCATCCGCATTAGCATTTATTGCATAAGATTACCAGCACCTAAGCAAAACGTTTAATCGCTGGCATCTTCTCCGCGCATTCCGCGATTCTGAACGCACGCCGCGCCCCCGCGAAATCCGTGATTCTGACAAAAAGAGTGACAAAACTTTACACACCCCCACTCGTTAGAGGCATTCAATTGTCACCCAGCATTATTGTTGGAGGGGTTTCTAACCCCGATTTGTCACGTTGTGTATCTGAAATCGGGGTTAGAAACCCCTCCAACAAATAATAGGTAGCAACTCGGGTTAGTATAGTAGTAATAATGAACAAAGTGAAAGACCGGGTGACTAATCCGGCCTTTCGTTTGCTGGGTTATCAATCCAGCGTAGGAGACGGATGCTATTGCATCCACCGACACTTCAAGTGCCGGCCAAAAATGCGGGGCGGGTGCCCCATCACTAACGGGCTAAATGTTTTTAGTGACTCGAAGACATATCATTAGAAAGTTTGCATGAGTGGAGGAAAATACCCCCACTCTAACTAAAATAATTATACCTCTGCATCTTTGAGGTACGGCAGTAGATGTTTCCTAAGATTACGGTGTGCATGGAAAAGATGTGCTTTGACTGTTCCATCAGACCTACCAACTATAGCTGCTATATCCTTGAGGGACAACCCATCCCAGTGGCGTAGGATGAAAATTTGGCGTTGTTTCGGAGGTAACTGGCGGATAGCCTTCCGAATTTGTCCTCTAAGTTCTTTATTCTCGGCTGCTTTTGCTGGGGAATCTGAACGCAAATCTGGAAAATTCGCCATCGGCAATTCATCAGATTCACCTGTTTCGTAAACCATTACTTCCGAACGTGATTTTTTTCTTAAGAAATCTATACAAAGATTGACCGTAATTCTGTAAAGCCAACTATAGAACTGGCACTGACTTTTGAAATCTGCAAGCCCTTGATATGCACGGATAAAAGCATCTTGCGTAATATCACGAGCATCTTCATGGTTCGAAACGAAACGCTGCACTAATCTAAAAGTGCGTTTCTGGTAACGGTTAAATAGTGTATCAAACACAGTCTTATCACCTTGTTGAAATTGTTCAATCAACTGGGCATCATCTTTATGACTGGTTAGTGGAATACTATCTGGACTTTGGGACTGCATGTTCTCCTCTTTTTATTATTGGTTGAAAATGTTTCTCAGCTTTGCATTGATAAAATTGAAGTCACTGATTCTTCTGTTTGTGAACTCTGTGAAACCATTTTTTATATCTATGACTATCTTTTAGCATTTGTTGAAGGATAACTAATTCTTCGTCTTCTTCAGAACAAGGGGCATCATCAAGCAATGCCAACAACTCCTCATATACTATCTTGTCTTCATCAACAAGCGATGATAGAAGTTTGTCAAAATGTTCTCCATGACCAAGTAGAGAAAACAGCTGATTTGTGTGGCGGATCTCTTCGGAGGCGGCTTGGTTAAGGTAAGCCGCAAGTTCGTGTTCATTGCGTTTTTCCGCAATTCGTGCAAGTATCAACCGAATTCCGATGAGTTTTAGTTTTGCTTGCGCAAGTTCATCTATGTCTGTCTCAAACTTCTCACGGAGACGGTCAGCATCACGCGGATGCAATTGTGCATAACTCGGCCACACCGGTTTCGCCATTACCTGTTTCAGTCTTGTTAGACTTTCAATCAGGTTATTTCGTTCTTCGGGAGACATTTGACCAAATGTATGCTCCCAAAATTCTGCTGCATGTTGTACTTGTTCATGGAAAAGTTGTTCAGATTGCGGAGTAAGTTGAATACGAGCACGCCTACGATCTTCTTCACATTTACGACGAATAACCCAACCATGACGTTCAAGTCTACTAACTAAACCAGAAACTGTATTGTGTGCAAGACCTAAATGCTCACCTAACTCACTGACGTACATTCCGTTTTCACGACCATACCAATGAAGATGTTGTAAAGCATTAAACTGGACAATTGTCAGACGATTGGGGACGACTTCCTGTATAAACCTTGATTTGACAGATGCCTGCGCATGACGCATCACGCGCATGACAACATCAATTTCTTTATTGAACTCCCGGTTATCAGACATCTTCTAATTACGTCCTATATATGAAGTAAATTCTGTCGTATACGACATAAATTATATATTTAATCTCGGTGGTTGTCAAATTAAAATGTAAAATTCGTATTGTTTTCTGGCAAAAAACGTAATTAATTACTTCCGATCAAACGTTGTGCTTTCATTTTACGTCTACGTTTGGATTTAGGTTTATCCTGTTTTGCTGTTGTAACTTTCTGGGAGTTTTCCTGTTGCTGTGAAATTTCTTTTTCAGCAAGAACCTTCCTTTGCTGTTCTGCTACATATTCGGCATAAGTGCCTTCAAAAAATTTTGTGGTTGTTCCCTGTCTGGTCATATCAAAAATTAGCAGTTTCGTTGCCAGCCGATTCAAAAGGAAACGGTCATGAGAGATAATAAATAGTGTTGCTGGATAATCAGCAAGTGCGTTTTCGAGTGCTTCTCGTGCCGGAATGTCCAAGTGGTTTGTTGGCTCATCAAGCAGAAAAACATTTGCTTTTTGCAACAGCAATTTTGCCAGTTGAATACGACTCTGTTCGCCACCACTCAAGTTTCCAACCTGTCTGAATACATCATCTCCTGAAAAGAGAAACTTCGCCAAATAACTTCGTATTTCAAATTGTGTATAATCTGGACATAGTTCCCATACTTCATCAAGCACATCGTTTTCAGGATTAAGACCTTCCAACTCTTGATTATAGTATCCGAACTTAAGGGTAGGACCTACCCACAACTCACCCTGAGTCGGTGTTTCCTGTCCTAAAATCATTCTGAAGAGTGTCGTTTTTCCTGTTCCGTTCGGTCCGATAATTCCGACAACATCCCCACGACTAACTTCAAAACTTAAGTCCGTGAATAACACCTTATCACCGAACTGTTTGCTGACATTTTGGCACCGTAAAATGTCGTCTCCACCACGTGTTTCCTGCGTGAAATCAAGTTTCACTGTTGGTGCGTCCGGTTGAGGGCTATCAACTAACTCCACACGTTCCAATCTCTTTCGTCTTCCTTGTGCTTCACGAGTTCGTTGTCCTGCAATATTACGATCAATAAACTCTTTCTCTTGTGCAAGGAATGCTTGTTGCATCTTATATGCGCGACTATCAACGACTTTCTCAATGTTCTTGACTTCCAAATATTTAGAATAGTTACCACGATAAATGCGTATTTTGTTTGCAGCGAGTTCCCATACCTTACGAACAACCTTATCTAAAAAATACCTATCGTGAGAAACAACAAGAACTGCTCCTTTATATTCGGTGTTCAGATAGTTTTCCAACCATTCTATTCCGTTTATGTCAAGGTGATTTGTTGGTTCGTCAAAGAGTAATAAATCTGGTTCTTCAAGCAGAAGTTTTGCTAATGTTGCCCTACTCTTTTGACCACCACTCAGGACACGGACTGACAAATTGAAGTCCTGTTCACTAAAACCTAATCCACCAAGCACACGATTTATCCGATGTTCATAATCGTAACCACCAAGCCGCTCATGCATTTCTTGAATACAAGCATATTCCTGCATGAGTTGGGGGTTATCCTTGGTATCCATCTCCTCAACCAACATCAGCATTTTATCCTCAAGTGCCAGTTGTTTCTCAAAAACCTTGAGCATTTCCTGGCGCAGCGTACAATCGCGCGCTAACTCAGGTTCTTGGCTCAGGTAACCAATTCGTCTTCCCTTTGCTAAAACGACATCCCCTTTAAAATCGGTGAGAATGCCACACATTATTTTGAGTAAGGTTGTTTTACCACATCCGTTACGACCAATTAAACCTATACGGTCCCCTGGAGCAATTGCAATTGAAATATCATCCAGAATCATATCCGGATCATAACGTTTTGTAATGTTACTTAAAGTTATTATAGACATTTTGTTTGTAGGGTAAAAATTATACCATTTCTAAAATATAATTTCTCATTAGCTGCGGAAATCTGGTAGGAGCGACCTCCCGGTCGCGACCGGGCGGTCGCTCCTACCGAAGATATGTACCCCAACCAGCAATAACAGTAGAATTCCTTAATGAGACAATATTTCTTAGAATTGGTATTACTATTCCTTCAAAAGATGCAAGGTTTGTGTACTATTAGTTTATAGATTGCCAATTTGTAGCGCGGACCATCATCTCTTGATACGATTCGCCTCTATTCGTATGTGGATACCGTATATTGAACTGTCTAAACCGCCAGAATGCAATAGCAATTGCTGCATAGTAAACGTAGCAATCTAAACTGTCCCATTCAATATCTGTCAAGGGGCGCAACATGTTATAGGCATCTAAAAAACTGTGTAGAGATTCTAACTTCAACTGATGTTCTTCAGAATAACAACACCCGATAATTGTCATGCCAACATCAATTAGAAATGTATCATGACATCCCTCCTCAAAGTCAAGTATGGCTACCATTTGGTCCCTGTCAAAAAGGGTATTATCTAAGAACAAATCTCCGTGCAGCAACCCTGTTGGAAGTGGTTTGTCTAATTCAGATACAATCCACTCAAGCTCCGACTGTAACCATATAACAAACGGATGGGCAGCAAATTCTGTAGTATGGACATCATCCAGAAAAGGTTTTATTTGTGCCATTCCCATCGGGAAACTTGGGAGTACATCAAGTGGAGAAATACGATGCAACTTTGCTAACGCTTCACCAATTTGTGATAAGACTTGTGGTGATGGTTCCGGTGGACTGCCAGCTAAAAACGGAAAAATCATGACGTAGTATTTTGATGTTATATGTAGTACATCACCATTCTTCTTGATAGTTGGATACACTGTGGGATAGGCATGCTCACGCAGATGTTCCAAGAGCGTATCTTGTATCTGAAGTTCTTCAAAACTTTTCTCATCGCATATTTTTAAAAGATATGTGCCATCTGTCGTTGTCAATTTAAAATTACTGTTTCCAAACCCACCCGATAGTGGCTCACACGTGAGCGGAGTCCCGATTGTATAATATGATACTATATCCGAAAGTTCTTCAGTAGATGGGGTTGTGTATTGTGCCATGTGGTGTAATATGTATAGTACTACCATTATATGTTTTCAAACAAAAGCTTTGGTATGATTGGGGTATCATTAACACGCTGCCGCGCATATTCACAGTATTTAGCATTGATATCATATCCGATGTAATGTCTACCAAGGTTTTTACATGCAACAGCGGTCGATCCAGAACCCATGAACGGATCAAGAACCAATGCCCCCGAAGGTGTCAATAGATGCAAAAATTCCTCCACGACTTCTACTGGATAGATTGCTGGGTGTTTATTCCCTTTAAGTGTAGCAACAGGTGTCTCAATCACATCATGTGTTTCAATTAAATCATCCATCTTAATTACGTCTCTTTTTAGTTTATTTCCATGTATCCGAATGATTGTAAACCCTTTATTTTTTAGTTGTGATGTACGACCTCCTTCCTGCCCACCGAATGGGGCAGCATGGATACCTCGAATTTTCATCCGAAAACTCTGTATTTTTCCACTTTTTACTTCTTGAATTACATCTGATAGTTCTAATCTGGCTACTAATTTCTCTTCTTCAGTTAGGTCTGATTCATCAATAAGTTCATAATACCGTTTCCCAATATTAGTACCATTTTTTTTCTTAGGTGGGATCGGCGAGTTGGATTTTGCTAAGAATGCTTTTGGGTTGTAAAAGTATTTATCTGTTTTTACAAAATGAAAGAATGGCTCAGTACTGCTAACAAGACGTCGACTAAACTGACGTGGTGTCGGATTCTTTTTAACCCACGTAATTTCATTTACAAGTTTAACTAATCCTGTTTCTGTTGCTGCAAGAGCGAAACGATATGGAACGAGAAGTAAATTACTTTCCTGGTACTTGTCACCTATATTGAAAACTATATTACCATCATCTCTCACCACACGTACACATTCGCGAAAAAGGCAAATTAACTTATCAATGTACTCATTAACATTTGTTTCATTGCCCATCCCATCTCCATAATCACGCTGCTGAAAATAGGGAGGTGACGTAATTACTAATTGAATACTACTATCAGGTAATTGCTGGATAAGTTCCAGATTATCCCCACACAATATTTGGTCAATTGGTAAATTATCATCAGTATAGGACATTCACGTACTCCTTCAACTAAGGCTAATACCATTTCTAAAAATAAGATGCCATTTGTCAAAATGTTCTGGTAGGAGCGACCTCCAGGTCGCGACCGGGAGGTCGCTCCTACCGAAGAGAGGTACCCTAACCAGCAATAAAAGTGGAATTCCTTAATGGGACAATATTAATTTGAATTGGTATAACAACAATATAAATTAGTGATTTGCAAATCGTGTAAGTTCGCTTCTAATGTAACGTGAAGTGCTTTTACTTCGGTTCAGTGGATTGAAATAACGCTTGAAAATCAGGCAGATCACGTATGATGTCAAAGGCATGTTCGGCTTCTGCAGTGGAACGCACTGTGTCGTCTATCCGAATTGCTTCTTGTAGTGATCTAATTGCTTTCTCAATATCAGCAACTCTTGAGATTCCCTCTACTGGATCGGCAACTCTATGTGAATACGCGACTGCAAGGTTATAATGTGCTTTACCAAAGTCTACATCCAGTTGTACTGCCCGTTCCCATGCTAAGATTGCCTCATCAAGTGCCCCCATATTCCCATAAACAGCACCGAGATTGAAATAGGGGATTGCCCAACCCGGTTCATGTTGGATTGCCAATTTGAACTCAGTGGCAGCGCGCGCAAGTTCACCTTGTTTTGCATAAGCTAAACCCCATTTGTAGTGAGATATTGCTACGTCATTCAGTTCTGTTGCGTCTGTATCTTTTGAGTAGGGAATGCCTTTTATACCGCAGCCGATGAACAATGCTGCGAGGCAGAATATTAAAATTGATCTCATTTCTCTCTCCACATTTTTTGTAACACTCTAACTAAAATTAGGTTGTATGTCAACATTTCTGTGCAGTACAGCAAGATTATAAATGACAACATTGAATAAGAATCAGTGAATTGTGTATTCTTCAATAATCGGGGTTAATTCTTCAGAAACCCTCTCTTCACGTTGCTTAAAAACATTTTCAATTTGACTACGGATCATATCATACAGACGTTCATAGTTTCAAAATATCTCATTCTCCACTTCCTACCATCAGTATTCTAAAATTTTATCAGAATTCAGCGTGTATATCAAGGTTGATTTACTACGATAAACAGCATAGAACTAAAACATAAATATAATACTATTTCTAAAAAATAAGATGCCATTTGTCAAAATGTTCTGGTAGGAGCGACCTCCCGGTCGCGACCGGGAGGTCGCTCCTACCGAAGAGAGGTACCCTAACCAGCAATAAAAGTGGAATTCCTTAATGGGACAATATTAATTTGAATTGGTATAAGATCATTAGCGTCTATCAACTTTTTTCTATTGATGTCATTATGCGTGTTGTGTATAATGTGCGTAGTTATTGAGTATCACTTCATTCCTTTGCAAGACAAACCCATCATATAATTTCCGGTAGGAGCAATGAAAGCATGAATAGAAAAACAGATAGACCGAATGTCCTTTTTATTATGTCGGATCAACATAGATACGATTATATGGAACCCGCAGCGGATGCCCCTGATGCTCTTAAGACCCCAAATCTACGCCGATTAGCTGAAACGGGTATGAATTTCACACACTGCACGGTGAACGCACCTGTATGTGCACCTTCACGAATAGGTTTAGCATCTGGTATTCAACCATCGCGTCTGGGTTCCTTGGGAAATGGAAGTTTTTATCCAACAGCTATTCCAACATACTATCAACAACTACGAGATCATGGATACCGTGTCGGATGTGTAGGGAAACTTGACCTCGCCAAACCAGATGGGTATAACGGCCGCTACGGTGACCGCCCCCGCTCATACAACTGGGGATTCACGCACCCAGAAGAATGTGAAGGGAAAATGCACGCTGGCAGATCGGCAACTCCTATTGGACCTTACACACACTATCTTGAAGAAAAAGGATTACTGCAAAAATTCCATCAAGACTATAGGAACCGTAGTTCTTCTGGAGGTTGGATAAAAAATGGATCTTATGATTCCGTTCTCCCAACCGAAGACTTCGAAGACTCATATATCGGTAGACGTGCAACAGAATTTATTGAGAATATACCAGATGACTTTCCATGGCACCTTTTTGTAAGTTTTGTTGGACCGCACGATCCGTTCGATCCACCGACAGAATACGGAGATAAATATAGACAATCATCTATGCCACAAGCTATCGTAGACGACATGGAAGGCAAACCAGACTGGGTGAAAAAACGCACCGTAAATCTGACCCCTGAAGAAATTGCAATCACCCGTAGGCAATATTGTGCTGCAACTGAATTAATTGATTACCAGATTGGGAATATGTTGTATGCCCTTGAAACACGGGGTATGCTTGAGAATACCTATATCATCTACTCAAGTGACCATGGGGAAATGCTTGGGGATCACGGACTTTATACAAAGAGTCTGGCTTACGAAGCATCACTTCGCGTGCCGCTTATCGTGACCGGACCTGGTATAGAACCCAACCGAAATTCCAACGAATTAGTGGAATTGATTGACATAAACCCAACTATTTGCAACTTAGTTGATGTACCTGTGTTGGAAAATATTGATGGACAGTCTATTGTTCCTGTGCTCCGTGATGAAACGCAAACACATCGCAATGAGACGGTCAGTCGTCTGCAGAGCTTTACTTGTATTCGCACGCAAACGCATAAACTCATTGAGAGCAGAGATGGTTTTGTGGAATTGTATAACCTTGAAGATGATCCAAATGAATTGAACAATATTGCCGACAAAGAGCAAACACTCGTGAAAGAATTGCGTTCGCTGATGGAAAGTCGGTACGGGCCATCACTTGTGTAAACATGTTGATGTGAATTGTAACGCTTCCTAACAAAACCGATGGTAACAGGAATTATCTTAGCAGGTGGAAAAAGCAGACGGATGGGCGAAAATAAGGCGTTGATGCGTCTTGGTAACGATACGCTCATCGGACATGTTATACAACGTGTTCGCCCTATCACCAATGAACTTCTTTTAATCACAAATTCATCTGATGAATATACACATCTGGGAATTAGAATGCACGGTGATATTATTCAGAATGCGGGTGCGTTAGGGGGAATTCACACTGGATTGACACATGCTTCGCATGATACCGTCCTATGTGTCAGCTGCGACAGTCCATTTATAGTTACTAACTTGCTTTCCTATCTTGTTTCAGCATTAGGTGAATATGATGCTGTGATGCCGTACACCTGCAGAAATCCTAACGAGTATTTGGGGGTAAATCAGAAAGAACAACGACAAAGGATACACCAAACACTCTGTGCTACTTATTCCAAAAATTGCTTAGCAGCAATTGAAGGGATGTTTAACAAATCTGATTTTCGGGTGCATGCACTTGCGGAACGCGCGAATGTCCTGACAATTGCCCCTGATATTTGGCAAACTTATGATGCGGAAGGTTTGTCATTTTTTAACATCAATTCTCCCGAAGACTTTGAAAAAGCAAAGGAAATTTACAAAACCCTACATCAAACAATCACCGATTTTCAGCAGAAAACCCTATTCGGTTTTTAGTTTATCTTTGAAATCTTTTGTAAACTTTTTCACCTTAGGATGAATCACGAATTGGCAGTATGGTTGCGTTGGATTCAATTGAAAATAATTTTGGTGATAGTCTTCAGCAGGATAGAAAACATCCATAGCAGTGATCTCAGTCACAATTGGGTTATCCCATATCCCAGATTTATCCATCTCTGCTTTAGATTCTTCGGCGATACTACGTTGAGTGTCAGAATGATAATAGATTGCAGATCGATACTGAGTGCCTACATCATTTCCTTGGCGGTTTAACGTGGTCGGATCATGTGTCTGCCAAAAAACTTCCAGTAATTCTTCAAAAGAGATAACATTGGGATCGAACCCAATTTGTGCTACCTCAGCGTGTCCTGTCGTTCCCGTACATACTTCACGATAATTGGGATTGACAGTGTTCCCGCCTGTGTATCCTGATACAACCTTATGCACTCCTTCTAACTGCTGAAAGACTGCTTCAACACACCAAAAACAACCTGCACCGAAAGTTGCTGTTTCTAATTCCATTTTTCTATTCGCGGTCTACACCAACTGGTAAAACCACAACACTCCTAACGATTTGCAAAATTATATGATTTGTAAAAGAATAATAACACAAATATCTTAGTAGTTCAACTTAACAATATATTCCTGAGAGGCATTCAATTATCAGGTTTCGTTGTTGTTGGAGGGGTTTCTAACCCCGATTTGAGATATACAGCAGCAGAAATCGGGGTTAGAAACCCCTCCAACAATGATGTTTTGTGAAAATTTAATACCTCTGGTATATTCCTCCAGTATTCAGATAACCCCCAAAATTCTCCTTACATAAACACCTCTAAATCGGGATGAGGATTTACCATTTCTTGTAGGCAGGTATCCCAATATGCCACACTATATTGTATTAACCCGTCAGACCGATTATCTTGTTCAAGGTAATTTTCAATCCAGTCTAATAGGCGTTGGCGAGGTGCAGCACGTATCTCACCAACATCTTCATCATAGACAATACCTCGAAAATCGCTCAATGTGCCAACTTCTAACTGCAGTTCGGGTTGAAAATATAACGTCAAATTCGCCATTATACTGAGGGTAAGCAACTGGATTGGATCCACCGCGATGCTAAGTGGTGGGTCAACCGAAAAAACATCATCCAGTGGTAATGCTTGAACATATTCCCAACGCGTCTCAATATAAGCCAATTGTTGTCGGACAATCTCCATATCAGAGAGATTAGTGAAGTTTTGGGGTTGATGTTTGTTCTTAATAATTACTTGCGCTGAGCGGACAGTTGTCTTATATGTAGACAAAGCATCTAAAAATTCTGCTTCCGCATGGTTATAAATACGGATGCTGTCAATATCAAGATGACTGATAGATTCTGGGGGTTGAATATAAGCATGCTCAAGGAGGTAATCGGCTTTTTTCAGCAATTGATCTGTAAGCGTATTGCCGATTTGGAAAAACTTGAGGATTGGGTTCGCAACGAGCAGACGCACCGCTTTGTCCAAATTTCCTTTGCTTCCATACTCTAAACCGAGACTTGTTAAAGCAAAGGAAGTTTGAATTTGGGTGCGAAGTTCTGCTTGATCGGAAAGGTCGGATACCTTCATCGTAATGAGTTTATGTGCTAATGCAGCGATGTCCTCGGAGAGTGTTGCCGATTTATCGGCATCAATTTTACCAAGGGCATCGCCATGTATTAAGGTTTGCGCTAAGTAAGACCTTCCATCAAGTGCTGCATCAGCAACGAGGGAAAACTTATTTGTTGCCATTTTCCTCTTCGTCCTCATCAAGTTCAAGTGCATCTAAATCAACATGTCTTTTCAGTTCAGATTCAGTTATCTTGATACCTGCTTTTTTGTCACGTGCTTTGACTCGTTCATCTCTCTCAGCTTTCACCTTTTCTAACGCAGACGCTAATTCCGTTTCGGCATCCGCTTCTTTGTCAATAGCAAACATTTCACGAAGTAGTTGGTTAAATAGATCCGCATCTGCTTCCCAAATTGCATTGAGCACTGCTTTTGCTTGTTCATCCTTGCATTCAATTGATGCGGAATTTGGATCAATGATACCTTCATCAATGAGCAATGCACTGAGTGCCCCTTTCAACTTTACACGATTCTTGAGGAGCCCAGCAAAAATACGCATATCCATCTGTCCGAGTAAACGGCTGAGATCATCTCTGTCACATTCAGACAGCTCAAACAACCACAGACTCACAGATTTTTCATCTAATTTGCCATCGTTCCAGAGGGCAATGTCAATAATCTCCTCAAATTGTTCATTGGACAAACACGGCAGTAATCCACAGGCAAGACCGGTTCCAAGAAGCGTATCTAAAACCTGTAGCACATCTTCGGTAGGACTTTCCTGAATTAGTTCCGTACAATCCGGAACAAGATAGTACAATTCTTCACGTAATTTTGGGTTGCGTGTAGCACTGATTATCTCAAGTTGTTGTTCTTTTTCGTAACTTTGGAAAAGTTGTTCAGCTTCACGTGTGGGTAACGACAATAGTTTCTTGGCTTCTGCTTGTGGGACAACCAATTTTCGGCTGCTCATTCCAACCCTCCAGGTGGGCAATGCGAGGTGTCGCGTTTTATTGAAAAATGACTATATATTTTTGTGTTTTTGGGTAGTTCGGTTTGCTGTAGGTTGATAATACCACCCTACAGCAACAGTCTACAACGTATCTCATAAATGGTAGGAGGGGTTTCTAACCCCGATTTACCAGACACACAATCCAGTGAATTTGGACAAAAGTACATTTATGAGATACGTTGTATCAAGTTCAGAAATTGTTCCTGACAAAGTTCATGTTTTTGGCGGCTGACGCAATTGGGTCGTCTTTTGCGGGGGTTTCCAACACAAACCAACTATCATAACCGATTGCACGGGCAGCCTCAAAAACAGCAGGAAAGTCAACATCACCTTCACCTGCATGGTTGCCACCAGTGTCTTTGATGTGCATTTGCACGATGGCACTGCCTAAACTGCGTATCTCTGATGGAGAGTCGAAACCGAGCCCCGTTGCATTCCCCATATCATAATACACACCAACATGTTTCGAGCCGACATTGTCAATAATTTGTTGGTGTTGATCCGCACTTAATGTGGATTCAATAGCAAGATAAACGTTGTGTTTCACAGCAGTTTCTGCGGCAGCCTTCACACCGTCAAGGAAGCGAGGTGAAGTGATATGCTCATCTTCAATTTTTCCGCCACCAAAAAACGGGACAAGGATAACATTTGTGCTTAATTTGGGGCATGTTTCCGCGAGATACTGTAACTTCGCAATACCTTCAGACCGAACACTATCCGTTGGATGCATAAATGAATATGCTGTAAAACCGCCTGGGGAGAGCGATGAGACTTCTATATCAGCTTCTTCTGCAAGACTATTGACCTTATCAATACCACCCTCTTGCCAAAGTGTATGCTGCCGATAATTAGCACCCATACAGAGTTCTATACCGTCAAAACCGATCTCTTTTGCCTTCTTAAACGATTCTTCAAACGGGACACGCAGCATCCCGTCTCTAATACCTACTTTCATATTTTTCCTCCTGTTGATTTTGAATTGTAACATATTCAGTTGTCATTTTTCAAATTGAATTTCATATTTTAAATATTAGCAGCCAGACAACAGACAAGATTACTTATGGTGAATTCGTAATTAATATTCCTCGCTTATTCCAATTATGATATTGACAGATTCCCCTATAACTTGTATAGTACAACAAATAAAATAGGATTGTAACCATAATAAAGGAAGACAACACATGAATGATACTGAAAAAGTCATAAAGCATTTAGAAATGATCCAAGCGGTAATTAAGCGTATGGCAATTAACAGTTTTATCCTAAAAGGCGTGAGTGTCGTATTTGTCATTACATCGCAAGTTTTAATTGTATCACTATTTCTCTCAGCTTTTCAAAGAGACAATCTTGTACCTGAAGGAGCATTTATCGTCTTTTTGATGGCTGCGGGTATGGCTCTTTTTCTCATAATAGGATTTTGGATTCTGGATGGGTTCTTTCTTCATCAGGAACGTCTATTTCGGCACCTATATGATGCGATAAGAAAACAAGAGGATACCGATTTCAATATGGATATTAGTCAATATAACCATAGACCAATTAGCAGTTGGGTTTCGGCAATCTTTTCTGTTACCCTATTTATTTTCTACAGTATTGAGATTATGTTTATCCTATTCCTACCTGTGATTTTTATATTTGGATATCTATTTGCTTGATAACATCTATTATAGTGATCCCCCTATTTTCATTTCTCCTTATATTCCGACCTATCCGTATTCCCACCGTATTTCATGGCATAAACCAACAAGTTCGTCATAAACCGATAGACATCTGGTGACCTTCTGAGACGTAACATGGTGCGGCTCTCAATTTCTGTCGTCTCCATCGCGCACATATAGTCTTTGCGGTTGTAAACAACGGCTAACCGACCATCAATGATAATCCCTTTTTGATATCGAAATTGGGCGGGTTGTGCATTATTTTCATTTCCCCAGAACACATCACCACCCTGTGGCGGCTTTGGTAAGTTGTAATGGATAGTGTAAAGTTCGTGCTCATGCGGTAGAATATCAAGTGGATAGTCGGGAAAAATCTGTTGTAATTCATCGGCAACGATATTTGCGAAAAGTCCGTGAAAACCACAGTCATCAAAAAACAACATTCCCCCTTCATCAACGATATATTTCCGAAGTGCAGCGCGTTCTGCTTGAGTGAACCCTTTCTGCAAAGGACCATCTCTTGCAAGTCCACGTCCGGCAGTAATATCAGTATCGTGTCCTGTCATCACTATGAGGGGTGCATCCAAAATCTTTGGGTCTGTCAAAGTCAGCGCGCCGCCAGCAAAGTTCATATCAGAACGTATTTGTGTGTGTCTGTCCATCCATTTCATGAGTGCAGGCAGTGCCGTAGGGTCTTGCCACCAATCAGAGAGCGAATGTTTTAGTCTGATGATTCGGATATGACCGCGGACGTTCTTACCCGTGCCTTTCAGAATTGCCCCCAATTGTCTTGGTGGTAACATAATAGGATTTCGCAAATCAGTAGTAACATTATCTTTCAAGTTGTTATCAGGTAAAGTCGTGTCAAGAAACTCATTAAATCCTTCTGTGCCATAAGTATTTAGCTTAGGACTCACAACAATAGGAGATCGAGATTTTATTTTATCTGGTGTTGATGGCACAGTCGGTACAACTACACCAGACCGCTGCACAGTGCCTATAGAACGTTCTGTGGATTCTAATTGGAGATTTGGAGCAGAGACAGCATCAGGATTTAGCACATCTGTGTTGTATGTAGGAATTGCATGCGGAATTGAAGTGGCGTTTATTGGTGCTTGAAACATTGAAGGCATCGGAGTTTGTAACAGGTTTACTTGAGGTTGGGTTATGTCGCGTAAAACTATTTCATTTGTGCGTTGTGGGGTATAAATCTTCGGTCGATATTTAGTAATCTCTACATCAATAGAATCGTCCGTAAATTGCCAATATTGCTCTGTAAAAAACAACCCAACAATTGCTACCAAGATGAGATGGATTAACACTGAAGCAATGACCGCGTGTATACGTTTCTTTTTCATTTGCTATTTATAGATGCCGCTGACGCTGAATTTGATGAAAACTCTGTGCATCCAACTCCCGATAGTCTGGAATGTCATAACGATTTCCCCGCACATCTGTAATAAAAAGACGGGCAGGAGGAGTCTGTTTAATATTCTGATTCAATCCACGTACTAAGAAAGTCGCGCGTCCGCGCTCGGTTTCAACTTCCCATTCATGCACACCGAACTGTTCTTTCACACGATAAATCTTCTGAATTCTTGGCGTGAAATATCTCTTATCCAATTCCTCATTGAGTATGATAAGACTTTCAGGTTTGAGTTCCGATGGATTCACAAGGATACCGATTTCGGTTTCCTCATCCGCAGCAATTGAGATGTATTTTTCAGGATGACTCAGCGGCATAAGTCTGCGGACAACTACGCGAAGATGGCAAACTTCATTACATATTTCAAGCCGTGCAGTCCCTACTTGTGAACGTGTGAAAGTAAGTGTAGATGCCTCTAGATACCGATGCGTAAATCCGTTCTGTTCTTCAGTCTCACTCCTATCGGCTTCGTTCTGCGAAAACTTGTCCTGCTTTTCTGTATTTTTGCTCTGCATGCTATCTCTCCACAATTTGTGCTTCTGCGCGAACATTTGCAGCTTCGCGCTGCGTCTCAACGAGTTTGTAGTAAATACCCTTTTTCTTCATGAGTTCCTCGTGAGAACCGCATTCAACACCCTTGCCTTTTTCTATGACAAAAAGTCTATCAGCATTTCGGAGCGTTGAAAGTCGGTGTGCAATTGCAAATGTTGTTCTGTTTTGCACTAATCTGTCAATCGCTTGCTGTATTTTCTTCTCTGTTTCCACATCTACAGAGGAGGTCGCTTCATCAAGAATAAGGATACGCGGGTTATGTAAAATTGCACGAGCGATTGATATACGTTGTCTTTCACCACCGGACAAACTTCCCCCGCGTTCTCCGACTTCGGTATCATACCCATCAGGGAATTTGATGATAAACTCGTGTGCATTAGCTGCTTTTGCGGCTGTAATGATTTCCTCCATTGTCGCATCAGGATGTGCATAGGAGATGTTCTCAGCAATAGTGCCGCTGAACAGATACGGTTCCTGCAATACCACCCCAATCTGTCTACGTAAATCCTTGAGGTTAATCTGTCTGATGTCTTCACCGTCAATCTCCAATTTTCCAGAATCTGGCGTATAAAACCGACAGATCAGATTGATAAGGGTAGACTTCCCTTTGATAAGGGTAGACTTCCCTGCACCAGAATGTCCGACGAGGCCAATCATCTCACCGGGTTTTACATGAAGGTTTATATCACGAAGCACCGGCTTGTGTGAATCATAGCCAAATGTCATGTTGCGGAATTTGACTTCTCCGAGTATATTCGGCATCGCCTTTAAGTTTCCATCGTCAACTTGCTCTGGCTGTGAGTCAATCACCTCAAAAAGTCGTTCTGCTGCAGTCATGGAACGAGAAGCCCAATTAATAAGTGGACTAATGTAACGTAACGGTCCGTAGAACATTGTGAGATATGCGTTGAAAGTAATCAAAGTACCAAGTGTCATTCCACCGCCGATCACATCAAGACCACCGACATACCAGACAATGAGAGAACCCATTTGGACAGCAAACATCAATGGGGGATAATAGGTTGCCCAAATCATCTCAGCCCGAGTTTCATGATCTCGCGTATCTATGTTTGCATCACCAAACCGACTTACCTCACTCCTCTGTTGACCAAAAGCGCGAACAACCCTGATACCGGACACTGAATCATTAACGACATCAAAGAGCTTTGACCTACGCCGCCATGCCCGGTGCCACATGCTTCGTACCTTGCGCCAAAACCAACCACCTCCGACAATTATTATCGGAATTGGAATCAGGATAAAACATGCCAATTGCCAATTCATCCAGAACAACATGCCACCAATCCCAAAGAGCAGGAACAACTCCGTGCCAAGGAAGGACAACCCTTCTAACATAAAATCTTGCAGTCGTTCACTATCCTCAGTAATGTGTGAAATGACGGTTCCGGTTGTCCGCTTGTCAAAAAATCGGATAGAGAGATTATGCAGATGTTTGTAAACGTGCGCGCGGATATTTGCTGCGATGCGAAGTGTCAACCACGCACTTAACCGTGATTGTAGGATCGTAAAGATTTCTCGGATGAGATAAGTTGCTAATAGTGCACCAATTGCTATGGACAAAGCCATTGCAGCAGGTTGAATCGTTCTAAATATGTCCCCCAACCATGTTGTCTGTCCATCGGGTGTTGGTGCTGCAGCATCGTTAAGCAACAAGATATCGTCAATCAGGATACGAGAAAAATAGGGCGGAACAAGAGAAATCAGTGTACCAACGATAACCAGTAGAACAAAGAGGAGTGCCTTGCCACGATAGGGGCGCATATACGACAAGATACGCAACATGATCCTATGCTTTTTTGTGCATGCAGGGCATGGAGAAAACTCATCTGCTAATGATAATCCGCATGTATTACACGAATGATCCTCTATCTTGTAGTCCCAAATCGGTGCTTCATCACGTTTGCCATTTCGGTATTCTATTTCGTCCCCTATGAATTTCGCGACAAACCCAAATTTTGCGGCACAACTGTTGGAATAACGGATTAAATCCACTGTGCCTTCTTGTGTCTCTAACACAAGTATACCAGCATCAACCACAATTTCTGCTCGAATGCCTAACACACTCTCGTATGGAAAATAGTGCAAGACATCACCAGTCCCTGTTACGGTAAATATCGCTACATCTGTTAGCACAAACCATTCTTCACCATACTTCCCTGATGAACTGACATCGCTACGGACTGCAAACCGTATCTCTTCAAATTGGATTTCCAGCGTTTTTAATGTTTCTTCAATAGACTTGGGTAGCGTATCCAACGTACCCGTTTGTGTGTCTGCGGTTGACATGTTTCCCTTTAGTTTCAAGTATAATAGCTACTCGTTATTTGTTGGAGGGTTTTCTAACCCCGATTTTATGCCGTTCCACTCTGCTATCGGGGTTAGAAACCCCTCCAACAAGAGGGTTTTGAAGTAGGTGGCAACTTAGGTTATAATAGTATGTATTTTCAAACCTTTTACCAGTTCAATAGCAAGCATTTTTTACAAGACAGAAGTAGTTTACATCAATAAAATTGTAGTACAGGACTATCCATAGTATTAAAATTATACATTAATCATCTTGATTTTCCAAGTGTTCTTTTATTAAAGGGTGTGTAAAGTTTTTGTCACTTGTCTGAACAAGGATTTGAAAATCCTTGTTCAGACAGAATCGCAGAATTCTCGGATTACGCGGAAGACGCGAAAAAGACTGCTGCAACAAATCTTATCGCTGAGATGATACAGTTACTATGCTATATACCCTCATGCAGGTATCTTCTCCGCGCGTTCCGTGTAATCCGCGAATTCCGTGATTCCGAAACCAAATCCGCAAAAACCGACAATTGAATGCCTCTGCCCGTATTCCCTTTTAACTTGCAGAAATCAAAAACTTTTGCTAAAATGGAAAGAAGAAAACAATTTTTTCATGTTTACCTGTAGAACAACAAAGTTCAAATAGCCATTATGATTAGACAAATGTATTTGGGAAATAGGTCAAAAAACAATTTGAAATTTACAGAACTCGATTGGAGGAAATATGAGTAATGAAGGTAAGTGCCCTGTGATGCATCAAACGCACTCACGTGGCACAATCGCAAATCAACAGTGGTGGCCGAATCAGTTGAACCTGAAAATGCTCCACCAGAACCCACCCGAATCTAATCCTATGGGTGAGGATTTTAACTATGCAGAGGCGTTCAATTCAATAGACTTAGAGGAACTGAAACAGGATATTGAGAAGGTAATGACGACTTCACAGGAGTGGTGGCCCGCTGACTATGGACACTACGGACCTCTATTCATCCGTATGGCATGGCACAGCGCAGGGACGTACCGCATCGGAGATGGCCGCGGTGGCGCGGCTTCTGGCACGATGCGATTTGCCCCCCTCAATAGCTGGCCCGATAACGCAAGCCTCGATAAAGCACGCAGATTACTCTGGCCGATCAAGCAGAAGTATGGTCGTAAGCTCTCATGGGCAGACCTAATGATCTTCACTGGAAACTGTGCACTTGAGTCCATGGGACTAAAAACCTTTGGATTTGCTGGTGGACGTGAGGACGTTTGGGAACCCGAAGAAGACATTTATTGGGGATCAGAGACGACTTGGCTTGGGGATGAACGTTACACTGGCGACAGAGAATTGGAAAATCCTCTCGGTGCTGTTCAGATGGGACTGATCTATGTCAACCCGCAAGGACCTAACGGAAATCCTGACCCCGTTGCTGCAGCAATTGACATTAGAGAAACGTTCCGACGTATGGCGATGAATGATGAGGAAACGGTTGCACTTATTGCTGGTGGACACACATTTGGCAAAACCCATGGTGCTGCCGATGCAGACGAGTATGTCGGGCCCGAACCTGAAGGTGCCTCCCTTGAAGAGCAAGGACTCGGTTGGAAAAACACTTATGGTAGCGGCGCGGGGAGCGACACAATCACCAGCGGCTTAGAGGGGGCATGGACCGCCACACCGACCAAATGGGACAATAGTTTCTTTGAAAACCTATTCAACTACGAATGGGAACTAATAAAAGGCCCCGGTGGTGCATGGCAGTGGACACCCAAAGATGAATCAGCACAAGACACCGTCCCTGATGCTCACGACCCATCAAAGAAACACGCACCCATGATGCTTACGACCGACCTATCTCTAAAAGCAGATCCAATCTACGAAAAGATTTCCAGACGCTTTTACGAGAACCCTGATGAGTTTGCAGATGCATTTGCAAAGGCGTGGTATAAGCTGACCCACAGGGATATGGGACCTCTCACACGATATGTCGGTTCATTAGTTCCAGCAGAACCCCAATTATGGCAAGATCCAGTCCCTGAAGTAGATCATGATTTGATTGACGCACAAGACATCGCTGCCCTCAAGAACAAAATTCTTGCATCAGACCTCCCCATTTCCCAACTGGTCTCAACCGCATGGGCATCTGCGGCAACATTCCGAGGCACTGACAAACGCGGTGGTGCTAACGGTGCGCGTATTCGTCTTGCACCACAGAAGGATTGGGAAGTTAACAGTCCACCAAAACTGCGGGCAGTTCTTCAGACGCTGGAAGATATTCAAGCGACATTTAACAGTTCACAGTCTGATGGAAAGAAGGTTTCACTCGCTGACCTGATTGTTCTTGCTGGGTGTGCAGCAGTAGAAGCAGCTGCGAAAAACGCTGGTATCACAGTGGAAGTTCCCTTTACACCAGGACGCACGGATGCGGTGCAGGAACATACAGATGTAGAATCTTTTGCTGTGCTTGAACCCACCGCAGATGGTTTTCGCAACTATGTCGGAAACGGACACGAGAGTACAGCAGAACAATTACTCGTGGATCGCGCACAAATGCTGACGTTAACCGCACCTGAGATGACAGTTCTCGTCGGTGGTTTGCGTGTCCTGAATACAAACGTTTGTCAGTCTGGATTCGGTATCTTCACTGATCGTCCCGAGACGTTGACGACAGATTTCTTCGTGAACCTGCTTAACATGAACATTGAGTGGGCCGCATCCTCTGCAAACAAGGATATATTTGAGGGACGCAATCGCTTTACAGGGGATGTTAAGTGGATGGGCACCCGTGTAGACCTTGTATTCGGATCAAACTCCCAACTGCGTGCCATTGCCGAAGTTTACGCATGTGATGACTCGCAAGAGATATTTGTACGTGACTTCGTGGCTGCATGGAACAAGGTCATGAATCTTGATCGTTTTGACCTTGTGTAATCTTAACAATAATAGATCACAGTAGGAGTGTGGATTCCTCACGCTCCTACCGCACCACTTCGATCTACCTAACAATTTCGGACATTAAATAAACCATACCCACCCAATCCTTTCATTTGGAGATCAATGAAAAACGACAAGAAATCTATTTTCGGTTGGTGCATGTACGACTGGGCAAATTCTGCCTATATTACGACAGTCCATGCAGCATTGCTGCCTATCTATTTTAAAGATGGTATTGTTGGTGAAAAAGGTGTTGATCTATTTGGACTAACATTTAGTGCAACTGCATTATGGGGATTTATGGTGGGAGGTGCAGCGTTAATTGTCTTTCTCTTTGCACCTGTGCTGGGTGCGGTTGCTGATTTCTCATCTGCTAAAAAGAGGTTTCTCATCGGTTTCGCATATTTTGGAAGCTTTTTTGCTACCTTGCTGTTTTTATGCAAGCCTGGGGATGTGTGGTTAGCAGTTACGCTTTATGTCAGTTCACAAGTCTGTTTTGTAGGCGGCAATGTCTTTTATGACGCATTCCTACCACATCTTGCTTCTGAGGATAAACTGGATTCTATTTCTGCAAGAGGGTATGCATTTGGCTATGTTGGGGGTTCGTTGCAATTCGGCATCTCCCTAATGATCGTTGCTATGCATGATACGTTTGGAATTAGCCAACCGATGGCAGTGCGTATCAGCATGGCAATGACTGGAATTTGGTGGGCAGGATGGACAATTATTCCTCTCATACTATTAAGAGAAGATAGAACGAAACAACCTCTCCCTGAAATATACCGCAATCAACCGAAACCTTTAGCATATCTCTCTCTCGGTATTAACCGAACAATCACAACCGCAAAAAAGGTTGGTCATTTCAAGCATCTATCCCTATTTGTTATCGCTTATATGGTATACAATGATGGCGCACACACAGTTACAAGCATGGCGGCAATCTATGGTGAAGATGAATTAGGACTTGAACCGACTCAACTCATGATTACACTGCTACTTGTTCAAGTTGTCGCTATCGGAGGGGCGTTAATTTTTGGTAAACTGGCAAATCACATCGGGGCAAAACAAGCGGTCATGGTCTCTTTAGTGCTTTGGAGCGGCGTTGTGATTTATGGATATCTTATCCACTCAGCAACCGAATTCTTTATATTAGGTATGGTGGTAGGGTTAGTGCTCGGGGGGACACAAGCACTGAGCCGTTCTTTCTATGGTGCAATGATCCCAGAACAAGCAAGTGCTGAGTTTTACGGATTTTTTTCTGTTTTCAGTAAATTTTCTGCTATCTGGGGACCTTTTATATTCGGATTTATTAGACAGATTACAGGAACTTCGCGGTTGGCGATCATTTCAATAATGGTGTTCTTTATTGGCGGACTGGTATTACTTGCATTTGTAAATGAGGAAAAAGCAAAAGCAGAAAAACTTGCTTATAATGTAAGTAATATCTGATGCTGATACATTTTAAACGCAATAAATACAACCTATCTCATAAATCGTTGGAGGAGTTTCTAACCCCGATTTTCCCCATCTTCTGTAGGAGCGACCTCCCGGTCGCGACCGAGAGGTCGCTCCTACCTTAGGAAACATAAGTTAGAATGTGTGCTTAATCGACAATTGAATGCCTCTACCCCAAATTCATTGGTCCTTGTAATTTTGCTAAAATTAGGATATACTAAACATCGGTATAGATCATTTCAATCCTACCAAAACATTGTGTAATTTAACCACTCATTATCTCCGATAAGTTATGTGTATAATATTCTGTCTGCAAACACAAAGGCGTTAAAGATGAACATTCTGCATGATTTGAACGAAAAACAGGTGGAAGCAGTAATTCACATGAATGGACCACTGCTTGTGATTGCAGGACCAGGTACTGGCAAGACCAAAGTGATCACGCATCGCATCGCTTACCTAATACGACAACACGCTGTTAAACCGGAAAGCATCCTTGCGATTACATTCACGAATAAAGCTGCAGAAGAGATGCGGGATCGGGTGAATAAGGAAATCGGCGAACCACACGGTGCTAACATTAAGGTCAGCACCTTCCACGCTTTTTGTGTGAAAACACTACGAGAAAACGCTCAACAAATTGGTATGAGTGAGAACTTTGCTATTTTCGACCAGGAAACTCAAGACGAACTCATGGCAGAAGTAGTCCGAGAACTAAACCTCAATCCGAATGACTACCCAACATGGTTACTGCGGAAAGTCCTAAGTGAAACAAAGTGTAATCATCACAACTCATCAGACGACATGTGGATTGATGCAGACACATTCGCAGAAATAAATGATCCAGATGCAGAATCAAACATTAAAATAATCTTGAGAGCTTATCAAGAAAAACTTGACGAATACAATGCACTTGATTTTGACGATCTGCTCATAAAAACAGTTACACTTTTAGATCAAACACCAGAGGTACAACAAGAATACCACGAATCAATCTCGTATATCCTTGTTGATGAATATCATGATGTGAACAGAGTGCAATACCGTCTCTTGCAGCTGCTCTGTAATCCATCAGCAAAAAACCTGATGGTGGTTGCAGACGAAGACCAATCCATCTATAGTTGGCGTGGATCCAATCCGCAGTATATTGAGGATTTCAAGACAGATTTTACACCGCACATTGTAACATTGGATGACCATTACCGGTGCAGTGAAACAATCTTACATGCCGCACAAGAAGTCATCGCCAAAAACCCACTACGGCAGCAGCAACATGTGCTTAAACCCCACAAAGACGAAGGGCGAACAATATATCATTACACATTCACAACGCCAACAGAAGAAGCACGCTCAATAATAAAGATCGTCCGAAACTTAGTAAAGCAACGCAAGGTCTCGTACCGGGATATTGCGGTTTTCTATCGCACGCATAAACTCGCAGATGTCTTAGAGGAACAGCTATTCCGATCCGGTATCAGATTTCAGCGAATCAGGTCAACCAACACCTTTGACGATGCACACCTAAGAGGACTCCTTTCCTATCTATGTTTTGTGCAATGGCAGCTTCCACGTGATTTGGAATATGCAATCAATTTTCCTGAAAAACGTATTGACGACCTGACTTGGGTACGCCTAAAGTGGTTAGCACAACGCAAAGAGTTGACTATAGTTGAACTCTTGACAGATATAGACTCATATAAAGAAGATGTCGGGCCTTTGACACGTAGAAATATACATCAATTCTGGCAAAAACTTGACGCTCTAACAGATGAAATTGAGGATGATAATATTGAATCAGTTGAACAAATGTTAACCTCAAGATTAGAACTTTTTCGCTCACCCTACCGAGCTAAAGAATTGTCAATTATTGAAAACCAACCGGAGTTAACGAATTTGGGGTTAGCACAGGATGTATTATATAGCGCACTTGATCGTGGTGATGCGATACAGGTCACAGCAAGCTATGGAATTGACGAATATTGTGCAGCTCTCATTTTTGGTGATACCCTCAAGACCTATCTGAACCTGAATGTTCATATCCAATACTTACCAAAAGCGTTTATCCCTAATAACCAAGAAAACAACGATGTGATAACAGGTAACAACGGAAGAAGTTCTATTCTCAACCGCAATGCAGTCAATCTGCTTATTGGTGATTTCGGTGATATTGGAGAGGTCAGGCAGGAAGTAAGAACAATACTTATCGGCACAACCCAATCTGAGGAATTAGGCGCGATTCAACTACAATCCGAAGGAGTCCGAAGCATCGCTGCACTCAAATTGTGTCAGCGGTTATTGAGTCGCTTTGAAGCTCCAAACATGTCTGACATGGTTATCTATGACTTGGAAACGACTGGAGTCAATCCGAAAAGTGCAAACATTGTTGAGATTGCAGCGAAACGTCTCAACGTAATTGGTAATGAAATTGAAAGGTATGAGCGTTTAGTAAAACCACCCGGTGGTTACATTCCACAAGCAGTTACCCGTGTTCACGGAATTAGTACTGAAGATGTCAAGGATGCACCGAGTATAGAGATAGTACTCCCAGAATTTTGTAGTTTCATTCAAGACCGTATTCTAATAGGACATAACGTTGCACGGTATGACAACCCAATCCTTGAACGTGACCTGCAAACATATCTCAAGAGAAATCTAACAAACCCGCATTACGACACCTTAATTACAGCGCGTAAACTCTTTCCGCGACAACGCCGTAATATAGAAGCACTTGCTGAGAAATTTAGTATTCCACATGGCAAGTTGCATAGAGCTATGGAAGATGTTGAGACGAACAGACAAATTTTTAAGCAATTGATAAAAACCGATTTGCAGAAGCGCGAAGTCAAGTCTCTCACTGAATTTCTTCCACTTGTTGGTGTAGCAATCCATTCAAAAGCAGCTGTTCCTGACGAACGCATCACCAACACTGAAATTAGTGCCTTCCTAAGTGCTGCAAAGCGATATGTAAAAGCATACCATTCCAACTTGTTTGATGAACTACCGCTTGAACCCAAAGAAATGGAACAGACAACAGAATTCATGGATCTGCTAAATCAATCCGATGTGCCGATTCTACGGGAAGATACAGAATGGTTAGAAGCAAGAGCGAAGTTCCGAAATCTCGTCCTGAAATTTAAAAAGACCGGAACGGGTAATAACCTCACTGATTTTTTAGATTACCAGAAACTCCTAACCAATTTTGATGAACTTGATGATAACACAGAACAGGTTACACTCATGACGTTACATGCTGCGAAGGGAACAGAATTTCCAGTAGTAATTATCATCGGTATGGAGGAAGGGAGTTTCCCAATGTGGAAACAGGGCATGACCCCAGAAGAAATAGAAGAGGAACGCCGCCTGTTTTATGTTGGTATGACACGCGCACAGGATCAACTCTATCTTTCTTCAACTATCTATCGTTATGGTGACCGAGAACTTGCATCGTCTATGTTTGTGCGCGAAATGCCATCTGAATATGTTCGTAAATGGAGTCCACGCAGTAATAATCATAGGTAATACTATCTTAAAGGCAAAAAAATTGATGAAAATCTCAGACTTACCGACAATCAATGCAACATTAAATACAATTAGTGCGATCCTGTTAGTAATAGGTTATGTGCAAATTCGCCAACGGAAAATTGACACGCATAAGAAATGTATGCTTGCTGCATTTGGTGTATCTGTCCTTTTTCTGATAAGTTATTGTATATATCATGCAAATGTAGGGTCAAAGTCATTTACACGACAAGGATGGATACGACCTATCTACTTTACGATTCTGGTTTCGCATATTATTTTAGCATTCACAATCGTCCCCTTGGCGTTACGGACACTCTATTTAGCATGGCGTGAAAAGTTTGACAAACACCGCCGCATCGCAAAGATAACCTTTCCAATCTGGTTATATGTATCTGTGACAGGCGTACTTATTTACCTGATGCTATATCAGATGGGATAACCGTATAGTAAAAAATACAATGTGTGACAAGTATTTTCTATTAACCAGCAAAAGGACGGAATCCTCGCACCATCAAACCGCGATCGTTGTTGGATTTTTTCGCTTCCTCTGCTGCCGCAGCACGTTTTTCCGCTTCTGCTCGATTTGCAGCCGTTGTGCCGCCAATAATCACAAAGTCATCTGTCCGACGATAACGGTTGATAAAGACCGGACGTGGTTTGTCCGACATGTTTTGTTTAGAACCGTGCACCGTTTTGACATTAAAAAAGATTGAATCACCAGCATCACCAATTACAGGAAGCGCGCTTTCCCACGGCCACTCATCCTCTTCCAAACCGAGATGTGAGAACGTGTCAATATGCTTGAGTTGTCCAAGCTTATGTGAGCCTGGAACAACGTGTAAAGCACCGTTCACAAGGTCAGTGTCTACAACATAGTTCAATATACCGACAGGTCCCTGATAGCGATGTTCAAAATATGCCGAGTCTTGGTGGAGGTGCTTTGGATGCCCGCCGACAGGTTCCTTATATAAACACTGTCCATTTCCAAAAATCTCAACATTCGGTCCTAATATCGCTTCAACGATACTCACAGCATTTTCGTCAAAGGCGGAATGAAAGAACGCTGCACTTGTTTGATAGTTCACTGCTAACACCATGATCTGCTTATCTCTGTCATAGCCTTGCGGTGCAGGAATGAATAGTGTCCCATTAGGAGTACGCCAACCTTCAACAATCTGCTGTGCCTTGTCAAGAAGTGACAAAGATTCCGCAGCAGCAGCTTCAATGTCATGCTGAATTGCCTTGATATAAGGTTTCATCAACCCACGCACGACAAGGCATCCATGATCTTCAAATATATCTGCTGCTTGTTGTAGGTCTAAATTATCAACCGATATTTCAATTTCCTTAATCAATACGTTTTGATCTTGATTCACGAATTATCTCCCATTTCACTGAGTTTTATGGTAGGCATTTTGGAAGGTTGTGCATCCAACGTGTCTTCTACATCTACTCCGTTGCGAACCTGAATTAATTGTGAAGCGATACTTACAGCAATCTCAGGTACAGTTTTTGAGTTTATGTCCAATCCGATTGGTGCGTAGACTCGCTTCAGTTTTTCAATCGGGACACCGACTTCTAACAGATCGTCAAAGATTAGTTTTATCTTCCTGCGGCTTCCAATCAGTCCAATATATCGTGCGTTTGATTCAACGACGCTATGCAGTGCGGATTCGTCGTGCTGATGTCCACGTGTTACAATAACGACATAGGTGAGATGATTGATTGGATATTTTCGGAGTTCCTCTGCAATATCTCCGATGATAATTTCATCTGCTTCAGGAAGTCTTACAGCAGAAGCAAAGTCTGCGCGGTCATCAACGATTACTATGTCAAAATCTAACCAACTTCCCAGATGGCAAAGTGCTTGCCCAACATGTCCCGCTCCTGCAATAAGTAAAGTCGGTCTGGGTTGTAGGGGTTCAAGAAAAATGGCAGTTGTATCGTTTTGCTGGAATACACCTGCGCGATTTTTTTGAAGGATGTCGGACATTTGAGTTTCAACTTCTGTTTCCAAATCCGAATTTCCTAAAGTGCCAATCTTATCTCCGTTAGTAGCAAAAACCATCTTCTTGCCAACATTAGTGTTGTGCTCATCATTTTTTACAACTGTCGCACATATTAGGGGTATTTTCTTTGCATTGAGTTCCTGCATGCGTGTGAACATATCTGCTTCGGCGCGGGTTCTGGGTAAATCTATGAAGATTTTCATATTGCCGCCACAGATGAGTCCATCATCCCAACCGTAGTCGCTATCCAATTGAAACTCAAGCAAGCGAGGATGACCGTCTTGCATGAGTCCGATTGCCTGTCGGCGTGCTTCTGCTTCCACACAACCACCACCGAGTGTGCCGATATTCCGTAGGTCTGGTAGAATCAGCAGTTTCGCACCAGGTTTCTGTGGTGTTGACCCTTTGGTCTCAACCACAGTACAGTATGCCCCTACTTGGTCCGATTCAATTAATTCTGGGATTTTTTGATAGATTTCTCTCATTTGTTATCGGTATTTTATTATTGATGTTATAAATTCACTGAGTTGTATTGTATGTGCTTTAACCATAAACATCATTTAAAGAGTTTGTTTCCTTTAAACTTTCAACTATAGTTTTGGGATGCTGCACTTTGTGCTACAAGTTCTTTAAATTGTTCAGTCTGTGTGTCAGTTAGTTCCAGCGGAATAATGTTCTCAATGCCGTTACTGCCTATTTTTGAGGGGACATTCAGGAAAACAGAAGTTGTGTCAGTTGAAATCCGTGTGCCAACACTCATCACACGTTTTTTATCAAGACTGATGGATGAAACGACTTGTAGAATATGACTCGCTAATGTAAAATCGCTTGCGGAGGTATAGGGACAACGTTCAGCGACGGTTTCAGATAGACTTTGTATATCGGATTCATGCATCAATTGTGATAGAGGGATACCATTGACTCGGCAATACTGGGTTAGTGGGTGCGTTACTTCGTCATTTCCGATTGCAAGTGCGGAAACATCCTTCACAGAAATCCCCAACCGATTAGCAATTTCAGATTTTAGGTGGGCAGTGGATACGCCGTTAGCAATACCAATGATGTTGATCAAACCATGCTTCTGATGTATCCATGCTGCGATGTAATTTGCATAAGGTATGGCGATTAGGATGATTGCATTCTGGATATGTTCTTGAATCTTAGGGACAATCTGTCGAGTGACTGAGAGATTTGTCGTTTTCAATGCTTGTGATGAATGAAAACCGTAAGGCAATGATGTGGGAAGGAAGATTACCACGTCTGAATCAGATAACTCCTCACTTTTGTTTGTCAACGAAATCTGGGTGTCACTTGCACATATAGCAGTTGCCAGAGTCATATCTTCTATGCTATTGCTGAGCGTATTTTGGAGATTTGCAGTGCGATTCCCCCGTTTGATGACCGATTGTGTGTCATTGTAAAAGTTGATTTGCTGTGCTAACTCCGAATGACAAATACCCCATGCAGTTGAAAATGCTATCTGACTTGCACCTATGATTGTTATTTTCATGTCTATGTTCCTATAGTAGCGTATCAACAATTTCTTGAAAACGAGATTCAAGGTTTTCACGTTGTTTGCACATATCCGAACTGGGTTTTAGTTTTGTTTCAAGCAATTCGTCGTAACGTTCAGCATATTCCATTAAGGCTTCTACCTCCTTTTCATAACAAACGGTTGAGGTTAAAACCTTTTCTTTTACAACAACGGGAAGTTCATCAGGTGTTATCTGTGTTAGTTCCCATCGCCATACTTTTTCTGAGATGTAATCCACAAACTGGTCTAATGCATTGCCTTGATAATTGCTGTTTTGAAGTTCTTTTACCTCTTGTATTAGTCCTAAAACTTGATTGAAAAGAGAGTCAGATAATATGCTCCGTAATTCCATTAGGATACGACCTGTCGTTGAAATAGGTAGCTTGTTTTGCAGTAGAAATACTCGCAGATTTGGATAGTCGTTCACAGTTTTTATATCGTTTAACCAAGTATCCCCTATGGTAGGAAGTTCATTTAGGTCAAAACTTAGTACCTGTTGCTTACGTATTTCTTCAATTGTAGCACCGTTCTTCTTTAGACCTGCATTTGCAAGTGTACGAATGGCTTCAGTTTCATCATAAGGTTTCAAGAAAGCGATCATATCACTAACTTTTGTTTGTACTGCTTGGATAGAATCAGGATTTAGATTACCGTTGTCTTTAAGATTGTTAGAGCTGCGTTTTTTTTCTTTGCGCGATGGGTTTGTCAAACGGTTTGCACGTTTTGTTAACGTTACATCATATCGTTCTAATTCTTCGCGTAGCAATGATAGCGTTACATCTCCATGAATAGCGAGTTTTTCTGCTGTAGTAATATCTCTTAAGTTATGTCCTGTTTTTGTCACAAGTGCCTTATTGAGATTCCGTTCCAGTGTTTTCCTGTCCCTTTCATCTTCTACGACGAGTTGACTTTCCAATGTCAGATTCATAAGACGCTTTGTTTGGTCAGGTACACTGATGTTGATATCGCAAGTAGGTTGAAAGTCGTTGAGAAGCCTTTCCCGCATTTTACCATTCAGCACTAATGTCCATAATGTTGTGTAATACTGTTGGGATTTGTCAGTTTCTTTCGGTGCGTGCTCAATCCAAGACTTTATGATTGGAAGATGATTTTCTACACGTTTCAGTATATCCACAAATTCACTTTCCACAATCTCAAAACCACTGAATTTGGATGTAGCATGTCTTTTAGCATTGTTGTTCCTTTGTGATGCCGTAGACTTTGGAGCTAAGAGGACGGTCTCCAGTGGGTGTATCACCTTTTCAAATATTTGATTGTGCTGACTTGCATAGTTAGCGATTTCAAGGCAAGCCAACCAGACATTTCGCATTCTATCGATCTGCATGGGGTGTAATGTAGAGCGAAGTCCTATACGAGTGATTTTTTCCTGCACAGTACCAGATGTCCATTCTGGTAGAAGAATTTTATCAAAGAGAACACCATTTTTCGTGATTTGTAGTTGAACCTTTTTAACAAGTCCCGTTTCAATGAAATCTACATCAAAAACAAGGTCATAAAAAAGAGCGGTAGCCTGATCCATTACTTTGTTCGTTAATATATAACTTGATTGAATCATGTTGCTGAAGGTAAACTGTTGGTTCTCTTGCAATTGCCACAACTCAATTATGGAGTCAATTTTTTCTTTTAGTAGGTTCGTTGCTTTCTCTGCTCTTTCCGCATCAAAATGTTCACTGATGAACGTATTGAAATAATCACAAAATGCCAAATTAGTATTTCGTAGTTCACGTACGATGAGATCATCCCACACTTTCTGATGAATTCGTTGCCCACGGTTTAACATGAGTGCCTTTAGTCGACTATCTACACCTTGTTGGAATTGAGTCATTAACTGATACGCATGTTGATTTACCTTTTTTCTATATTTGCTAATTTTATTGGAGCATTCACTAATCGCTTTTTCAATATCCTTAGTTTCCCCAGTGATTTCAATAGGGGCAAGTTTAATATTTTCTGATTCAAGTGGGTTATAAACTGCTGCAGTAGGTAAAATACGCACTGATTGTAATGCATTAGAATTTTTTTGTTCCAAAATGCGATTCTGTAATGCTAAACTGTATTCTAAGTCAGTTAAATCTGGAAAGTTCTTTATATGTGTACGAATGAATACAAAAACAGTCTTGTTTTCATTTTTGCTAATTTCAGTCAACACGGTATCTTCATTGAGGTTTACGCGATTGATATGCGTCTGCTCTGGAATGATAACTTTTGCATCTTGTTGTGAACTCTTCGTTGTATCAGCAAGTATAAATCCTCCTGTTTTGATACTGTTTGGTACCGTCAGGCGGGATTGTAATACTTCTTCAGTGAGTTGGGTAAGTGTAAGGGATTTACCTAAATGTTGAACAGTGATATTTGCAATAATACCATCAGCAAAATCCGTGATATGTCGGATGTTGCGTTCTAACTCCTGCACACTTTTCTGTACGCGGTCATAATCGTCAATTGCTGCGGCTCGAACAATAGATTCGTCGATCCAAGATACCCATGCACCTGGACGATGTTTCATTTTTAGTGTCAGTTTCCCATCTTTGGAGTCAAAACCGGGAAGGACTTGACTCTCAGAAGACTCTTTTGGTGTCCATACGATAAGATGTTTCGTGTTACCATTACCTAGTGTTATCCCAAAGGTGTCTCCCCAACTTATCCGTCCCTCAACACTTGCTTTGATTTTATCCGTTAATGTAAATAGTGATTCTGCGTGAAAATTGAGTGAAATATCTTGCATTGCGTCAGTTATATCCTATCCTCCCAATTAGTAATTTATCCAACGAATTATGTTTGTGCCTTCAGTTATATAGTGAAATCTAAATTACTATTATATTGCGGTAGGTGCGCATATTTTTAGATTTTACTATAAAAAGTATCCAATCTTCAATATAAGCGTACTTTACAGGACATTTTCTAAGTTAGGTTCCTGTTTTATCTCAAGACCCCAAACGTCCCATCCTTCAACTTTCTTTCTGGCAAAAAGTTCAAGTTTGCTTTGGTCTGGGAACATCTCATTTATGCGTTTTCGGACTTCATCTGGTTTTTCAGAATGCCGCGTCCTTTTTGACTGAACAAGTTGTCGTATATTTCGCATACCTCTCGGTTGTGGAATACTCCCACGTTTAAAAACAAGGCATAATTCACATTGACTCATCGTATAGAATCCAGGATTGACGCGACACTTGTCCCAAACAAAGGCAACAGTCGCCCAGCGAAATCCCCAGGCTTTTCCTAATATGATAGCTTGGTCAAGGTGAGGGGATGTACTCCACATGAATAAAAGACTATTATCTGTCGTAATGGATGCAATATTCCAATTCGCCATTTCTGTTACAGATATGGTCGGATAATGTCGTATTGCTCCACCGCTATCTTTGCCGCCAGTACCTGTGTGCTGCAATTGCCCTTTATAATCCCAAGGTGGATCAGCGTAGAGTATTTGATATTTTTTCTTTGGAAATGGGGGGTGTGATATCATAGTCGTTTACAGACAACACCTTTCGTCATTCGGGCAGTGTAGCTGACTGTATCGTGAAACACTTGAATAGCATGAGAAAACCGGGTCCATGTATTTTGTTATTGTGCCTCAACGCTTAGTCCTTCCTGAGCGATGTCGTTGTTTGCGACCAGCATATCCCGGTCAAAGATGAAATCACTCCGTGAACTTCCAAGGTTTTCACCTTCTTCTTGACGTTCACGGAAGTATTGTGGTAATGTCAATCCTGTCATACGAATAGCGTCTTCAGGGCATGCTTCAACACAATATCCGCAGAAAATGCAGCGCAGCATATTAATTTCAAATACATCTGGATATTTTTCTCGTTGATAACCTTCTTTTGTTGTCCATCCTTCAGGTGCAGGGGCTGCCTGAATTGTTATGCAGTCAGCCGGACACGCTGTTGCACATAAGAAACATGCAACACATTTGATTTCATCTTGATCAGTCCTGGTGAGTTTGTGAATACCACGATATCTATCATTGCGTTCATTGACGCTTCGCGGGTCTTCGGGGTACTGAACTGTGAGTTTCTTTTTTGGGATATGTTTTAACGTTGTGAACATCCCTTTAATCAACGCTGGAATATAGAGTCTATCCCAAAATGACATCTCTTCGTTAACTTTCATGTACGCTTTCCTTTCTTTTGAAACTTTGACATATTCCTTAGTTTGTAAGATACATTATAAGACAGTTTACGTATTTAGATTAGCAACAGTATAGTTTGGTGCTTCCTCGGTAATATCAATATCGTGCGGGTGACTTTCTCGGTAACCACTACTTGTCATTCGGACAAATTGGACATCCCTGCGTAACGACTCCATATCAGGTGTGCCGCAATATCCCATAGCAGAACGGATACCACCAACTAACTGATAAACATAATTGCTGAGTTTTCCTTTGTGAGGTACCCGTCCTTCAATTCCGCGCGGCACCAGCTTTTCTATTTCTTCATCACTGTTCTGTTCTCCAAGAGATACACTTCGTTTTCGCAAAGCCCCTAACGATCCCATCCCACGATGAATTTTGTATGTCCTGCCTTGATAAATCACAGTGGAGCCAGGGCTTTCATCCGTTCCAGCAAGCAGACTTCCAATCATCACAGAACTTGCTCCCGCACCAATCGCTTTTGCGATATCACCCGAATAGCGGATACCACCGTCAGCAATAATCGGTACACCTGCTTTATCTGCTTCCTGTGAGCAATCATATATCGCTGTAATCTGTGGGATACTCACCCCAGCGACTACACGTGTCGTGCAAATAGAACCAGGACCAACACCGACTTTCACCGCATCTGCCCCCGCATGAATCAAACTCCGTGTCGCTTCAGGGGTTACAACATTACCTGCAACGAGTTCTACCTCTGGAAATTCCGATTTAATATATTCTGTTGATCGAATTACATTTTTTGAATGTCCGTGTGCCGTATCTAACACAAGCACATCTAAACCAGCATCAATCAGCATACCGATGTTATCCAATGGTGTTGATGGGAGAACTGCTGCGCCAACGCGTAAACGACCTGCTTCATCTTTACAAGCTTGTGGAAACATCTGCACTTTGTCTATATCTTTGATTGTGATCAACCCGTGCAGTTTAGAATCACTGTCAATGATTGGAAGTTTCTCTTTTCGGTGCTTGTGAAGTATCTCTTTTGCTTTATCAAGGGTTACACCAGGAGAAGCAGTGATCAACTTTTCTGCCGGTGTCATTCGTGCAGTGATGGGCAGGTCAAGATTGTCTTCGTATTTTAAGTCACGGTTCGTAATTAAACCGACAAGGTAACCGTCATCGGTAACAATAGGTACACCACCAATGCGGTAACGAGCTGTCAATTCATGCGCATCACGGATCGTTTTATCCGCTGTCAACGTAATCGGATCGGTAATCATACCACTTTCAGAACGTTTCACCCGATCAACTTCAGAAACCTGTTCTTCAATAGAGCAGTTGTAATGAATGATTCCGATGCCACCTTCTCGGGCAATTGCAATCGCAAGGGTAGATTCAGTAACAGTGTCCATTGGGGCACTACAAATAGGGATATTTAACCGAAGGTTTCGCGTTAACTGTGTACTTGTGTCAACGTCATCGGGAAGGATACTCGATTCTGCTGGAATGAGTAATACATCGTCAAATGTTAACCCTTCTTTTGCAAACTTTGGAGGAAATTCATCGGAAATTTTGGTGTCCATCGGAATCATCTCCTTCATCATGTAGATTAAAGGTGGGTGAGAAAGGCTTGTGAATGTGCCATAATTACACGACTTGCCAACTGTAATATATTATAGCATATTTTCACTTTTATGTCAAAAATATTTTAAATGTTTGTGTGTAAAGTTTTTGGCATGAATTGTGAGTAAAGTTGTTTTCACTTGTCTGAACCAGGATTTTCAGGATTTCCAGATTTTCAGGATTATGAGTTTGAGGTATTACACACCCATTCATAAGTTAACACAAATCTGTATCAAAAAACTATTGATGAGGTAATCCCGGGGAATGCCAAAAGGCATTCATACCGTTGATTTCTTGATTTGGTAATCTGATAATCCTGAAAATCCTTGCTCAGACATAAGTAAAACTTTATTCGCTCCCAATCAGACAGAGGCATTCAATTGTCGGGTTTC
>JAAXHO010000003.1 GCA_012270795.1 Candidatus Poribacteria bacterium | reverse complement strand
GACTGCTTACCACACGAGTTGGATATATCCTTTACATACTCGCGCAATTTCAACATGGACGGTTTCACCCGATGTTTGTTGCAAAGTTACACACCCATCTACGGATTTTTTTATTTTTCCTTGTACTTCGTACAATTGCCCATCGGATGCGGTAGCCTCTATTAGAACGGTTCTTCCTATATTTCGCCGGAAATCAGGTTCTGTAGTCAAAGGCCGATCAACTCCCGGTGAAGCAACTTCCAATTGTTTAAATTCTGTTAATATCTGATGGACTTCTAATACTGGGCGAACCACCTGATCCACAACTTGACAATCTGATACGGAAAGACCGCCATGTTTGTGTATTAGCAGACGTAATATCTGATTTCTACGGTTTCCTGCTGTTTCTACAGCGACCAATTCAAAACCTTCTGCATTAAGTAGAGATGTTAACATGTCTGCAACAGTCGCTTCAATACCACCTGCCATTTTCCTACCACCTCTATAAAAACAAAAAACGCGACTGTTCTCTTTTGTGGAGAGCCTCGCGGTTCTTCATTCGCGAATTGTCCAACCCCAACGAAGTAGGAATAGACCTGCGCTTTTACCACTGAATCACTGAAACAGCAGTAATCTGAATTTAACCTAAAACCTATAAGGTTAGCATGATAATACTTCCTCTTTGGGTATCAAGTCAAATTCAAGACTCACACTCATGTATTTTAGAACACCTAATAACTTCACCGCTGAGTCCTCTGAATAAGGTTTCAGTTTAAGACGTATATACACTTAATAGTTTAATCTATGTACAAACTTTTGTCAAGATTTATTTTCCAGAGGCATTCAATTGTCAATTTAGCGCATAATCTAACATAGGTTTCTTAAGGTAGGAGCGACCTCTGGTCGCGACCAAAGGTCGCTCCTACAGAAGATAGGGAAAATTAGGGGTTGAAAACCCCTAATACAAGAGCGAAATTCGACAATTGAATGCCTCTGATTTATTTTCAGGGTGGGTGTGTAAAGTTTTTGTCGATCTTTTGTCTAAATCACGGAAGACGCGGAATTTGCAGAAGACACTAAAAAAACACCCGCATTAGCATTGATTGCATAAGATTACCAGCATCTAAACAAGACGTTTAATCATAGGTATCTTCTCCGCGAATACCGTGTTTTCCGCGAATTCCACGATTCCGAACCCAAATCCGCGCTATCAGCCGATAGCCGATTGCTGAATGCCATTGGATATATATTGGAAATCCCAATAAACAGACACCTAAAAAACTACAAAACGCATTAAAAATCACTTATAATATTTACAAAAATAAACACACAATAAGAACGCTATGCAAAACCAAAAACACTAAAAAAACACCAACAAAAAACCGTACCAAAAACCGATAAAAATTTTACCAAAAAAAAACACTACAAAAACTACCATGAAGCTATATGAAAACTGGACGCATAACGAATTAACAAAACCGTACCGTACGGTACGGTTTTAAAAGTAGAAAATTCTTATGAAATCTAAAAAAATACACAAAGAATTTGCAGTTATTCCTCACACAAAAAGGAGTAAAACATAAAGCAACGAAACCCAAATAAAAAACAGACACACTAAAATACTCAGACAAAATTAATGTTTTTAAAAAATCCCTTTCAAACCTTACTACGACTGGATTGAAAGCCAATTTTCAAAACATACCACGGTATGTTATTTCATACCACGTGATATGTTTTGGAGAATCTGAGCTTCTGAACCAGGATTTACAGGATTACCCCATCAAGGATTTTTGGTAAGCATTTATGTCAACTTTTGAATGGCAATCTAATGCACCAAACTCCAATCTTGTAAATCTGTAAATCCTGTAAATCCTGGTTCAGACAAATCCGAAATGCTGTACCACAATCTGCCAGATTGTGGTAAGAAGATGGCACAATCTACCAGATTATGGCTACAAAAGATGAAATTATGCTATACTATAGTCACCCGAAACTATACAGACAGGAGGCACACACATGCAGACGAAAAACCGAATGCACATCACAATATACATACTCATTTTCACCTTTTCAACACTCTACCTGTCCGATGGCTTTGCACAAGAGCCACACACCTTTTTTGACCTACCCAAAGGGGCAAGAGCACGGCTCGGAAAAGGCATTATATACGATGTCAAATACAGCGTTAACGGCAGGCAGCTGGCGGTGGCAACATCTAACGGCATTTGGATATACGACGCAATCACCTTTCAACCGCAACACCTGACGAACGCAGTGCCATCCTTATGTTGGACACCAGCACCTATCGGGTCAACACACAATTTAAGCAACCGCAGCTTTTCGTGAGTAGCATTGCCTATAGCCCGGATGGGAAGAAACTTACAGTGGGGTATTTTCAGGGAAAGATTAACATTTTGGATGCAACGACAGGTGCAGTGCTGCAGACATTTTCCGGAGGTGGCGACGATATTGTTCAACTGGAATTCGCGGCGTTTGGCACAACGTTGGCGAGCCTCAGTCGGGAGGGGCAGTTGCTACTGTGGGAGCTGGAGTAGGAGGAGTAGGTGCGGAATCCGTGATTTCGAACCCCTCCACGATTCAGAAACACCCCTAAATGGGTGTGTAAAGTTTTGCTTATGCCTGAACCAGAATTTACAGATTTTCAGGATGATGAGTTTGAGGTATTACCCACCATTCATAAGTTGCCATAAATCTGTATCAAAAACTATTGATGAGGTAATCCTGGTAATCTGGTAATCCTGCAAATCCTGGTTCAGACAAGTAACCAAAACTTTACACACCCAAACATCCCTAAACTTCTTGAAGTTATTAAGAATATATGTTAGAATGATGGCAGAAACAATAGATCTTTCATTGAACTATGCCTTTTTGCATTTATAGGAGATTATTTATGGCTAACAATCTACGTTTTGGTGTTGTTGGATTAGGTATGGGCATGAGTCGTTCTGGGATGATTCACAGCACAGATGGAGCGGAACTCGTTGCTGTGGCAGACCTGAAGGAAGACCGACGCAAAGCTGCCGAAGAAAAATTCGGATGTGAAAGCCACGAAGACGCACTGGAAATGTTCGACCGTGACGATATTGATGTCGCAATGATGATGACTCCCAGCGGCTTACACGGAAAGTTTGGAGAAGAAGCGGCACGTCGTGGAAAACACGTCATTACAACAAAACCGATGGATGTAAGTGTGGAAAACTGCGATTCACTCATCAAGACCTGTGAAGATAATAACGTCAAACTTCTCGTAGACTTCGGAGAGAGATACGGAAAGCACAACAGACGGATAAAGGCTGCACTTGATCAAGGCGCAATCGGCAAACCCCTTCTGTGTGACCTGCGCATGAAATGGAAACGTTTTGATAGTTATTACGTGGGTTGGCACGGCACATGGGAATTTGATGGCGGCGGATCCATCATGAATCAAGGTGTTCACTATATAGACTTGATGCTATGGTTTATGGGGCCCGTCAAACGCGTCATCGGCGCACACTTTGATGTATATGACCACGAAAACTGTGAAACCGAAGATATGACCTCCGCAATCTTAGAATTTGAAAACGGGGCTCTTGGACACGTACTAACCACCACTACATATCCAGGTGGAAATGTGTCTATGATTCACATCCACGGTCAAGATGGAATCGTTGGACTTGGCCCCGAGATATGGCAATTCCCAGAAGGCAAAGAACCCAACATTGAACTGCCACCCTGTCCAAGTAACGTCATACAAGATATATTACGTGTTATCAATGACGGTGCAGAACCAGCAGTGGACGGATATGAAGGAAGACGTTCCGTTGAACTCAACATGGCTATCTATGAATGCTCCAGAACAGGTAAATCTGTAACGTTATAGGTCTGCATATTATACCGATTCTAAAAAATAATGTCTCATTAAGGGATTCCACTTTTATTGATGGTTGGGGTGTTTCTCTTCGGTAGGAGCGACCTCCCGGTCGCGACCAGGAGGTCGCTCCTACCATATCTCTACAGTTAATGAGACATTATCAATCAGAAATGGTATTAGTTTTGTAAGTGCGTGATTCCGATGACAGAAGTGCTATTGGAACAGAACGACTTAAAAGCAAAATTAGGAATCTTCTGCTTTTGCTTTTAAGTCGTAAAGAATATTCACCGCATCCAAAGGAGTCATCTGAGACAGTTCTAACTGCCGTATTTCTTCAACGAGGGGGTGAGTTTTCGGAGTGAATAGTGCCATCTGAAGTGAATCGCTCTGTAGTGTCTTCCATGTAATTCTTCGTTTTGGACGCGGGATTTTTTGGTTCGCCTTCTGCGGTGTACTTGCTAATTCATCGGTCTCCACACTGAGATTGTGTTGTTCAAGCACTTCCAGTATCTGTTGTGCGCGGGCAATGACAGAACGCGGTAACCCCGCAAGGCGCGCAACATGTATACCATAACTCTGGTCCGCACCCCCAGGCACAACCTTTCGCAGGAAAGTCACCTTCTCACCATCTTCATGAACAGCGACGTTGTAGTTTTTCGCACGTTTGTACTTGCTGGCAAGTTCAACAAGTTCATGGTAATGCGTTGCAAAAAGGGTCTTTGCCCCCATCCGTTTCTCATCTAACAGATACTCCGATACTGCCCAGGCAATGCTAAGTCCATCAAACGTACTTGTTCCACGTCCGACTTCATCAAGAATAATAAGACTCTTGTTAGTAGCGTTGTTGAGAATATTCGCTGTTTCGTTCATCTCAACAAGGAAAGTGCTTTGTCCCATCACGAGATTATCCGAAGCACCGACACGGGTAAATATCCTATCAACTAACCCAATTTTTGCAGCAGCTGCGGGCACAAAACACCCTATCTGTGCCATCAACACAATAAGAGCTGTTTGACGCAAATAGGTACTCTTCCCACTCATATTCGGCCCTGTGATAATATGGAGTTGTTCCTCATTGCAGTTCAACAGAGTATCATTCGGCACAAAACCTTCTTGTGTGAATATTTGTTCTACCACAGGATGCCGTCCATCACGAATGATTATTTCAGCACTGTCCTCCACAGTCGGTTTCACATAGTTGTATCTGGAAGCACAATATGCAAAATTGGCAATAACATCAATCATCGCAATCACTGCTGAGATTCTCTGTATAGCTTCTGTAGATTTCGCAACCTCATCACGAATCTCGCAAAATAGTTCATACTCAAGTGATTGTATCCGATCTTCAGCGTTTAGGACTTTCGCTTCCTCTTCCTTGAGTTCGGGCGTGATGAACCGCTCCGAATTACGCAAAGTCTGCTTACGGATATAGTGTTCTGGTACCATATTTAGATTGGGTTTAGTGACCTCAATATAGTAACCAAAGACCTGATTAAATCCTATCTTTAGTGATGCAATCCCACTACGTTTTCGCTCCTCTTCCTGCAGTGTCGCCATCCATGCTCTACCTTGACCAACGATTTGCCGAAGTTCATCAAGTTCTGAATTATAACCATCATTGATGATACTACCTTCTCGGACAGTCGCTGGTGGATTGGGATGAATCCCATGTTCAATCAATTCCACCAATTCTGTCATCGGGTTCAGGCCTTCATTCAGAGATACCAAAAACGGTGTTTGAAAATCAGTAAGCACCTGTTTTATATCAGGAATCAGTTGAAGTGAACCTCTAAGGGAATGCAAATCACGTCCGTTCACTGAACCGAGACTTATACGCGTAATCAGACGTTCAATATCAGACATCTGCGCAAGTGCTTCCCGCAATTCCTCTTGCTGGTTTATCTGTGTTTTGAGTTCATCCACTGCGTCAAGACGTTCCTCTATTTCATCTATACTTAACAAAGGTTGCAGCAAACACTGCCGCACCTTTCTGCCCCCCATAGAAGTTACCGTCTGATCAAGGACTTTAAGCAATGTGCCGTTTGTTGACCCATCCCTGATGCTGACAGTAAGTTCAAGGTTTCGTTGTGTATCAGCATCCAAGACCATAAAATCTGTGAGTGTGTAAGTATGGAGAGAGAGAATATGTTCTACTTCTTGCTTTTGCGTTTCATGCAGGTAATAGATGAGTGCACCAGCAGCACAGATAGCGGTGGAAAGGTGTTCACAGCCAAAACCGTCCAGTGAGATTGTTCGGAAATGCTGAAGCAGTTCAGTTCTTGCCGTATCATAGTCAAAACGCCATTCAGGCAAAAAATTGAGGGTTGTTTTTAGTTCAACTTTAAGCTTTTCAAACACTTCTTCACTCTCAAACGTTTCTGAAAAGAGGCACTCTTTTGGAGCGAAGCGATATATCTCTGCCCAGAGACGTGATTCATCGGTGAGTTCTGTAACCTGAAATTCGCCTGTAGAGAGATCCGCAACAGCGATACCGTAAATGTCCTTTTGATGATATATTGAAAGAAGGTAATTGTTTGCTTTATGCTCAAGTGCCTTAGGATCAGTAACAGTACCAGGTGTCACGATACGGACAACATCCCGTTTAACAAGTCGGTTTTCTTCTCGTGCCACTTTTGCATCTTCTGTCTGATCCAGGATAGCAACTTTATGTCCTGCTTTGACTAATTTGTAAAGGTAGGAGTCAAGTGCGTGATGTGGAATACCAGCCATCGGCGGTGGCGGTGTTTTTTGATTTACATGACTACGGGATGTTAAAGCGATCTCAAGCAGGCGAGAAATTAGTTCGGCATCCTCAAAAAATGCTTCGTAAAAATCACCTACTCTGCAAAGCAGTATTGCATCTTCGTGCTGTTTCTTTACCTGTTTGTAAAGCTCCATCATGGAAAGTTCTGACTTTTTTGTACGGGGCATGTAGGGGTTCCTCACTGTCGTTACATCAGTTCTCTTGAACAAGAATTAGTTTATATTACAATACCATATATGGAGTGAACTGTCAATCAATTTATAGAAACATGCAGAGACATTCAATTGTCGGGTTTCATTGTTGTTGGAGGGGTTTCTAACCCCGAATTTTCACTATCTTCTGTAGGAGCGACCTTTGGTCGCGACCAAAGGTCGCTCCTACCTTAAGAAACCTATGTTAGATTACGCGCTAAGTTAGACTATGCGCTAAATCGACAATTGAATGCCTCTGTAGAAACATGTTGTACTTGTTAGATAAAAAATAACATGGACAGGTTAGAACTGGTATGTTATAATACTCAAAAGTGCTGTTAAAATCTAAGGAGCTGAAGAGATGAAGTTGAAATCCGTTTTTATACCGTTGTTACTTTTTTCTACGATGATACTAATCGGATGCTATACAAAATTCGGTTATCACGATTCAGCGTTTTTACAAGAAAATCAACATCAACATCAAGAAAATAACGAAGAAAAAATGGAACAGGCTAGTAAAGCAGAAACAGAAGATTCAGATGAATCTGATGGATATTACGGACGTCGTAAACGCACCTACGGTTCTTCACGTTACAATGGGCATAATTCCTATTGGATACCTTACAGACCGTATCCTTATGCATACTATCAACCCATGTATTATTATCCACAACCTTGGTATTATGGTTATGGATATGGGTATTACGGATACCGCACACCATATTATAGGTATTACGGGGGTTATTATCCTTATAGAAGTTACTACGGAGGCTATCGCGGAAGTTCGTACCTGCCCGCAAATCGTGGTACATACAAGAGAGGTGCCGTTTTGAACCGATCTGAGAACCGTCGTGTACGGTCTTCACGGAGTGTAACTTCGTCTAATCCCAGATCTGAAAGGCCAAGACGTAGCACACGAAACAGTGAATGAAATTAGCTCTGTTATACTGTTATAACACATGCAATTTTGGAGAAATAAAGGAGAAAACAACAATGAAACGTCTATTTTTGAGTGTATTTGTATGTCTATTTGTCATAGATTTATTACCCATTGTGTGTCCAGCACAAACAGAGGAATTAGTTGTGGGAAACACATTTGGTGTGGGAGCGCGGTCAATGGGTATGGGGGGTGCATCCCTCGGTCTCGCTGACGATTTTACCGCACTCTATTGGAATCCAGCCGGATTGGCTCAAATCCAGCAGTTCGAATTGTTCGCAAGTTTTTCGCAAAACACTGCTCTCACTGATAGTTATTTCACAAGCAGTGAAACAATTGGAACAAGCCGATCGCAGGTACGCCCAAATTCCATAGGTCTTGTGTACCCATTCTACACACAACAGGGCGGATTTTCAATCGCGTTCGGATACAATCGGGCGCAGAACTTTGATTTTCAGTCTGCCATCCAAGGGGTCGACCCAAGCTCAGGAAATGTTTTTAGTGGACTTTATCTGAATGAAACCAATATAAATTCGGGTGGTATCGGGATATGGAGTTTTGGTGGGAGTGTATACATCTCAAAGAACTTCTTGATCGGGGGTTCAGTGGATTTTTGGGATGGCCACAGTCGAAATGAATTAGACGCAACAGCAACCGACACTCTAAATGTAGATTCTGAACTGACCCGTTTCAGATTTGACGATGAGATTGATAGAGAATACTCGGGGGTAAGCGGCAGAGTCGGGATTCTGGCAAACTTCACTGATGTTGTCAGCTGGGGCGTGACGTTTATTGCCCCTACAGAGTTAGGCGTAGATGAATTATGGCGTGAATATACTGTCGCACTTTTTGATGATGGTGAAGAACTGACCGAACCAGAAAGCGGTGTTACAACATATCAGATAGAAAGACCTTATGAAATTGGAACGGGTATTGCACTAAAACTGCTGGACAAACAGTTAATACTGGCAGGAGATATCCAATTCACGGATTGGCGGCAGACACGTTATGACCCCAAGCACAAGCCAGCGGAAGACATCGCAAACAATCACTTTGAGGAATACTATTCAACAACTATACAAGTGCGGTTGGGGATAGAGTACCAGATACCGATGATTGATTCTTATGTACGTGCTGGTTATTTCCGAGATACGATTCCTTTTACAGAAACAGAAATTGATAACGATCGTGATTATCTCACTGTTGGGGTGGGTAAGACTTTTGAGGACTCCGTAAAACTTGATGTTGCGTATATGTGGGGCAATTGGCAGCAATATAGGAATGATGTGACAACACAGCGAAATTCACATCGAGTATTCGTTTCTTGCTCTTATCGCTACTAATCTACACATCATTAACAAAAAAGGGATAGACTTAGAACCTCATCCCTTTTTTGTTATCAAGTTACTATCAAACAAGTTGGATATAAGCCATCTGTGCGCCATCACCACGTCGTTGTTCTCCACGAATGATTCGTGTATAACCGCCATTCCGATCCTGATAGCGAGGTGCAATATCCTCAAAAAGTTTCTGAAGGATTGCATGTTTATCTATAGCAGCGGATTCGCCTCTGCGCGGTGTATAATGCAAGTTACTCCCATATAGTAGCCGTGCTGCACGTCTACGCGCGTTCAATGTGTCCTGTTTTGCAAGTGTAATAAGTTTTTCTGCTACGCGACGGAGTTCTTTACATTTATGCAAGGTTGTTCGAATCTGTTCATGTTCAAACAGTGCGGTTGCTTGGTTTCGAAACAGCGCGTTTCTGTGGCTCGTGGTACGTCCTAATTTTCTACCGCGTTTTCTATGTCGCATCTGATTCCTCCTCTTCCGTGCTGATATAGTCGTCATCCAAATTCATTCCAAGGGTCAACCCCATGTTTGCAAGTTGGTCTTTTATTTCATTGAGAGAAGTTTTTCCGAAATTCTTATATTCTAACATCTCTTTTTCAGTTTTGACGACAAGTTCACGGATAGTTTTTATATTTGCGGTTTCAAGACAATTTCCCGCCCGGACTGAGAGTTCCAGGTCAGCGACCGGTTTGGCAAGGTACCTATCTCTCAAGATCAGGGCTTCATCAATTTCAGGTTCCGGTTCAATATAAGTTTCATCAAATTCGGTGAAGATATCAAGCTGACTCCGTAAAATTTCGGCTGCTTGTGTAATTGCAAGTTTTGGCGTGATACTGCCATCAGTCCAGATTTCAAGATTCAGCTGATCAAAATTTGTAACATCCTCAACCCGTGTTTCGTTCACCCAATAGTTTACCTTTTCTACCGGCGAGAATTTTGCGTCAATAGGTATCCATCCAATAGGTTGTTTGGTATCCCGATGATCTTCTGCGATAGAATAACCCCGCCCAGTTTGTATTTGTATTTCCATATCAATCCCCTGACATTTGTCAAGTGTTGCGATATGTTGGTCAGGATTGATAATTTCGACCATAGAATTGGCACGGATATCCGCTGCGGTAAGTTCACCTGAACCACTGGCAGTCAGTTCCAATATCATGGGTTCATCCTGCAGAAGTCGAAACCGTATCGCCTTAAGGTTAAGAATTATCTGTACGACATCTTCTAAGATTCCTGGAATAGTTGAATATTCATGCTTGACCTGATCAATTTGAATAGCGATGATGGCAGCTCCTTCAATTGAGGAGAGAAGTACTCGACGAAGCGAGTTTCCCAGCGTTGTACCGAATCCGCGCTCAAGGGGTTCTGCTGTGTATTTAGCATAATTGGGTTGCAGAGTTTCGGTATCGGCTACTAAACGCTCAGGCATTGTTAAATTCAACCTATTCATCGATTTTTCCTCCTATCGGCTTAAGTCATTTCATTTACAGAGTCAAACAGTTTTAGTAAAACACAATTATTCAAACCCATGGGTATGTAATTATGTTTACCAACAATATGTATTTTTTCTTGCATAAGTACTCAACAAAAAACAGCGTGTGTAGTGCATAACGATTGCTGCGACACGTCTGTTTATGATATATCTTTTCCTTGGATTTTCACCAAACAACTTGGGAAGATAACATAAATAACTGATGTTGAGTAGTTGTATTTCTGTCAGCATTTCTACAAGTAAATAGTATATTGCAGCATGATTTATTTTATCACGTGTTTTGGCTGACGAAGTTCACACTATTTCTTACTATATTGAGTTTGAAATAACAACAAACTTTTTTACGATTTTGTGCAATGCGGGTTGTCTGGATTCACATCCAAAAGGTAAAATGTTATTTCTACCTTGAATACAATTCAATAATTAGTTGTGTTTCCAGTTCTGCAGCAATATGTTCTACAATCGGCGCACCCTGTACTCGTCCCTCAGGTTTTTCGGTATCAATTTCTAACCATTCTGGTGTGCCCCGTTGCTGTGAGAATTCTAACGCTTCTTGAATAGTAATGTTTTGTCTACTTTTTTCGCGTGGGGTAATGGTGTCTCCGACTTCGACGAGATATGAAGGGATATTGACGCGCTTCCCATTCACTGTGAAGTGGTTGTGTTTTACCATTTGCCGTGCTTGTTTTCGTGAAGTTGCGAATCCGAGTCTATAGACGACATTATCTAATCGGCGTTCAAGTAGAGCGATTAAGTTCTCTCCAGTAATACCGGTTTGGCGTGCTGCTTTGAAATAGTAGTTGCGAAATTGTTTTTCAAAAATACCGTAAATTCGCTTTGCTTTCTGTTTAGTGCGTAGTTGCCTTCTATACTCGCTTCGGACGCGTGTTGGTGGTTTTTGTCCGTGGTCTCCTGGTGGATAACTTCTCCGTTCAAAAGCGCATTTTGGACCGAGGCAACGTCGTCCTTTGAGAAAAAGTTTTTCTCCTTCTCTACGGCATAATTTACAGACAGAATCTAAATACCTACTCATGTATCTCCTTGTTTACACCCGTCGTCTTTTTGGTGGACGACATCCGTTGTGTGGTATGGGTGTCATGTCTTTCATCAAAGTAATTTCTAAACCTGCGGCGGCGAGTGCTCGAATAGAAGATTCTCGCCCTGAACCGGGGCCTTTAACTCTCACTTCAACCCGTTTCATCCCGTGTTCCATAGCTTTTCTGGCGCATGCTTCTGCGGTCTGTTGTGCTGCAAAAGGTGTAGATTTCCGCGATCCAGGAAATGTCATTCCTGCGCTCGCCCATGCAACCGTGTTGCCGTTGGGATCCGTGATAGTAACTATTGTGTTATTGAACGTAGCCTGGATGTGTGCAATACCTTCAGGTACATTCTTCCGTTCTCTTCTTCGTGTTCGCAAACTTTTCTCCTTTATTATCGTAAATTATACAATTAATTCTACATTCTGAGTTGTAGGATCGACCTTTGGTCGCGACCTGGGAGATCGATCCTACAGAAGAGCCCGCACGGTCGCGACCAAAGGTCGCTCCTACAGAAGAGGTGTATAGTTATTTCCATATTTCACCATATATAGGCGCGATATGACACGTATCGTCAATACAAGGAACACCAATAACCTTGCTTTTCATAGTGTTTTTAATGCGTACAATTCTGGACAGCAGCATTTTGTGAAGAAAAAGAGAACACTGCTGCAGAAAGTATAAATCAACCGCCTTTGCGTGCAGCTTCTTTCGCCTTTCTTCCGACAGAAATCGTACGTGCTTTTCCTTTTCGTGTGCGAGCATTCGTATTTGTGCGTTGCCCACGAACGGGTAATTGTCGCCGATGGCGCAGCCCGCGATAACTGTTAATATCCATAAGCCGTTTTATGTTTTGGTCAACTTCTCGACGCAGGTCACCTTCGACCTTATATTCTTCAGTGATTTTGTCTCGTAGTTTGCTAACCTCGTTTTCAGCTAACGCATCAACTTTCTTTGCTGGGTCAATGTTAAGGTCAACCACAATCTTTGATGCGGAATATCTACCAATGCCGTAGATAGCAGTTAATGCGATATCAATTCGTTTTGTACGAGGTAAATCTACCCCTGCTATACGTGCCATGGTTTCCTCCTGATATGAGTTATAGGTTTATCCTTGTCTTTGTTTATGCTTCGGATTTGAAGGACATATAACACGAACTATACCTTTTCTCTTGATAATTTTACAACGATTACACATTTTTTTTACAGATGGTCGGACTTTCATAGTTTTCCCTTTGCTTACATTTTACACAATTGACTTTCTTTGAACTACAATAAGTGATCTTGTATGTTTATCTACCTCTGCGCCCTTTTACACGTCTATCTTTCAAGAATCCATCGTAATGACGCATAGTCAGGTAGGATTCAATTTGTGATACCGTATCAAGGACAACCCCTACAACAATCAACACTGAAGCACCTTCAACCATTCCCCCAACTTCAAGCCAACTGGTAATTGAAATGGGTATAACAGCGATTGCCGCCAGAAACAGGGCACCCGGGAGTGTGATACGAGTGAGTGTTGTATTGATATATTCTGCGGTCTGTTTTCCGGGACGTAGTCCGGGAATAAAACCTCCATTTTTCTGCAAATCCTCTGCCATTTGAACAGGATTGATTTGTACTGCAGTGTAAAAATAGGTGAATCCAATAATTAACAAAGCATATATTGATAAGTATAAGAAAGAGGGATTTCCAGGGTCCATTAAACTTGCCAACACACCGACCCATCCTCCCCATTCTGCTGGTAATAAACTAATGAGTACACTTGGAAATGTAATTAGCATAACGGCAAATATAATTGGAATCATACCTGCTGTGTTGACCCGTAATGGGAGGGTCATAGATCTTCCGCCAAAAACTTTTCCACCCCGAATTTGTCTACCATATTGGATAGGTATTTTACGCACTGATAGGTGAATAAATATCGTGCCCATAACTGCTATAATAATGAGTGCAAATAGTAATACGAGTTGTAGAATTCCAAATCGTGGGTTTTGAAATAGTTGATTATAGACAGTAGCGACACCTTTTGGAAATCCAGCCATAATGCCGACAGTAATGATAATTGAAATACCTTGTCCGATTCCGCGTTCGGTAATCTGTTCACCGAGCCACATGACAAATGCGGTCCCTGCTGTAAGTGTTAAAACTGCTAATGCGTGCCACCAGATCGTTGGGTTGTTAACAATGACTCCTGCATCCCCTCCGATTAGGGAACCCGGATTTCTCAGTAGAACAGAAATCATTATACCTTGAAGTATACTGAGTAGGACAGTGCCGTATCGCGTATACTGTGTAATTTTCTTCCGTCCATCCGGTTCCTTAGAGAGCTTTTCCAAGGATGGAATTAGGAGCGGTAGTAGCTGCATAATAATTGATGCACTGATGTACGGTTGAATTCCGAGTGCAAAAATGGTCATTTGACTGAATGCGCCACCAGAGAAGATATTGATTAGAGCGAGTACGTTTCCAGTACTTTCATTTCGCGCCCTGAGATCGTTGAAGAAAGCCTCAAGTGCGCCATCATCAATACCGGGTAGCGTAATGTGCGCACCAAGTCGATAAACGATCAATAGCATCACAGTAAACATGATGCGTTTTCGTAACTCAGGAATTTTAAAAGCATTTTGAATAGGCTTTATCACTTATATCACCTCGGCTGTCCCGCCTTGTGCTTGAATTTTTTCAATTGCCGATTTTGAGAAATGATGTGCGCGTACATTCAACTTTTTGTTAAGTTCACCGTCTCCGAGTATTTTTATGCGTGCATTTTTCCGTTTGATAATGCCTGCTTCAATTAGGCGTTCGGGATTCACCTCTATTTCTTCCTCAAATAGATTAAGGGTTTTTATATTAACGACATCATATACGACCCGCTTGTGTGCGATTCTACGTGGACCGCGCTTTGGTACGCGTCTGACTAAAGGCATCTGTCCACCTTCAAACCAGGCAGGAATTGAACCGCCGGAACGAGATTTTTGTCCTTTATGACCACGCCCACAGGTGCCTCCCTTACCAGAACCGTTGCCACGACCCACGCGTTTGCGATTCCGATTTGCACCAGGAGCAGGTTTGAGTTCATTGAGTTTCATTAGTTAAAATATTCCTTTGATAAATTTGAGTAAACTTAAGAATCACTGTTTTTCGGACGTTTATGTAACAATTCTTCAATGGTTTTGCCTCGAATTCGTGCGACTTCATTGACATCTTTTAGGTTTTTTAATCCGATCATTGTAGCCTCAGCGATGTTCTTGACGTTTCTTGAAGATAGACATTTTGTGAGAGCGTCTGTGACCCCTGCGTATTCAAGGATAGCCCGCGTGGCGTGTCCTGCGATAATTCCAGTACCGGGACTTGCAGGTTTCAAGAGTACTTTTGCAGCTTTAAATTCACAGATAATTTCATGGGGAAGCGTACCGTTTTTTAGTGGTACACGTATGAGGTTTTTCCGAGCATCTGCAAAACTTTTGCGAAGTGCGCCAGAGATTTCGCTTGCGCTGCCAAAACCGATTCCAACGATTCCATCCCGATTCCCGACGACAGAGAGTGTATTGAAACTTGGTGTCCTTCTACCTTTTCCGACACGCATGACTCGGTTTATAGCAATAGGGCGTTCTTCAAATTCAGATTCAAATTCATCAGGATTGATTTTTTCTTTTTGCAAATAAGTCTCCTCTCCGGACAATCCCCGGCAGGTTTAAAATTGTAGTCCTTCTTCCCTTGCGGCTTCAGCGAGGGCTTTGATTCGCCCGTGATACAGATGTCCACCTCTGTCAAAGATGACTCCTTTAATCTGGTGTTCTTTTGCTTTTGCCGCTATGAGTTTCCCGACGCTTTGAGCAGTTTTTGTTTTCCCACCTTTATCCGTATTTTGCTTTATTTCGGGGGATAAACTGGAAGCGTGAACGAGCGTTGTTCCTGTCTCATCATCAATTATTTGGGCATAAATATGTTTTAAGCTTCTACTTACAGAGAGCCGCGGTCTTTGCTTTGTGCCACTAATCTTTCTCCGAACTCTTTTTCTTCTTCGGAAATGACTCATCTGTCTTCTTTTCGTCTTGTCCAACGTATGTCCTCCAGGATCTAATAACCTGTCACCATTACCTTAAAAATTAACCAGCAACTTTTCCTTCTTTATCGCGTACACGTTCACCATCATATCTGATACCTTTGCAGGGTTTATATGTATCGGGTTTTTTAATTTGTCGTATTGAAGCGGCGACTTGTCCAACGACCTGCTTATCAATCCCACTTATTAGAATAGGGATATGCGTTTGCCCATCTATGTTCTCAGGGGGTTCAACAGTCAACGTTATTCCCGCTGGCGGTGTGAATGTAACAGTGTGTGAATAACCAACATCAAGTGTTAAAACATTTTGTCGGGTAACTTCCGCTCTGTATCCAGTACCAACAACACGTAACTTTTTTTCAAAACCTTCGGAAACGCCTGTTACCATGTTTGCGATAAGACTACGTGCTAACCCATGTAGTGCTTTTTGCTGTTTCTTATCGTTTGCGCGTGTGATATTGATAGCGTCTTCTTCAATACTCGCAACAATTCCTTGCGGGATGGTCCAATTCAATGATCCTTTTGGGCCTTCTACTTTTACCTCGCTGTCACTGAAATCAACTTTCACTGAACTTGGAATTGGAATTGGAATTTGTCCAATACGTGACATTATGTTCTCCGATCTACATTATGAACTTGCATATATGTTGTAAGATATAGGGTGTTTGCTTACCAGACATAGCAAAGGACTTCGCCACCGATTTTTGAGTGTCTACACTCAATTGAAGTTTTAACGCCTTGGGAAGTTGACAGGATAGCAATTCCTAAATCTCCATATACCCGTGGCAGTTTATCTGATTTTGCATATACCCGTCTACCTGGTTTGCTGATTCGTCTGAGATTAGTAATAGCCTTTTCTTTGCTATTTGCGCCGTATTTCAGATAGATTCTGATAATGCCTTGTTTACCATCTTCAATGAAACGGTAGTTTCGGATAAATCCTTCTTCTGCTAAGATTCTGGCTATCTCTAATTTAACCTTTGACGCTGACATTTCAACGCGCTCATGTCCAGCAATATTGGCATTTCGGATTCGCGTCAACATATCTGCGATTGGGTCAGTCATTGACATATAAAATCTCCTCCTTACCAACTTGCCTTTCTGACACCTGGGATTTTCCCAGCCCGCGCAAAGAGACGAAAACAGATACGACATAATTCAAACTTCCGTAGATACCCTCTTGCACGTCCACAATTATTGCATCTGTTATATTTACGGGAGCTGAATTTAGGTTTTTTTTGATTTCTGGCAATCCATGATTTACTTGCCAATACACTTTCTCCTTTATTTATATTTACCCTTGGCTTCAATTTTTGGGGTGCGTTAGAATACCGCCCTACTGAAACATTGGAAAATCCTTGTTTTACTCACGGAAAGGCATTCCTAACTCACTTAACAATGCCCTGGCTTCCTCATCAGTGTTCGCTGTTGTCACAACCGTGACATTCATGCCTCGGATTTCATTCACGTCGTCATAGTCAATTTCTGGAAAAATAAGTTGTTCTGTTAATCCCAATGAGTAGTTTCCACGTCCATCAAATGCATCTGGCGAAACGCCTCTGAAATCTCGGATCTGAGGTAGTACCACGTTTATTAGACGGTTGAGGAATTCGTACATTCTATTCTGTCTGAGTGTTACTCTACAACCGATTGCCATACCGGGAGTACGCGCCATTTTTAATGGTCCTCTGATTTTGAATGCGGAGATAGATTTTCTTGCCCGAGTGACAACTGCCCGTTGACCTGCAATAAGTGTTAACTCTTCAACAGCGTCTTCAAGTGCCTTTGGGTTTTGAACCGCTTCACCGACCCCGATATTTAAGGCAATTTTTTCTAATTTTGGGATCTGCATCACATTTTCATAATTGAATTGTTTCTGTAATGCAGGAATAACTTCTGTTTGATAAAATTCTTTAAATTGACTCATTTGCCCTATATCCTATAGACTTATGTTTGAGTTATGCTTTTTTGGATAAACGTAAAATCTTATCTATCAAAATTTATATTTTCAATAATTTGCATGACACCAATTATTCGATCTTTTTTAAGTTAGAGATATGTATAGTTCCCTCACGATCAACGATACCACCTTGTCCCATTTGATTTGGACGTAAATGTCGTTTGATGAAATGGATACCTTCTACAATAGCTCTATTTTTCTTTGGGAAGACTTCTAACACAACGCCTTGTTTACCACGGTCTTTACCGCTTAAAACCAATACTAAATCATCTTTTTTGATATGCAGCTTTTTCTTTGACATAAATTTCCTCCTAAATAACTTCAGGGGCTAAGGACACGATTCTGGTGAACTTTTTTTCTCTGAGTTCTCGTGCGACGGGTCCAAAGATGCGTGTTCCCATTGGATCGTTATCAGGGTTATCTGGTTTTAGGAGAACTGCTGCATTTTGATCAAACTTTATATAAGAACCGTCTGGACGGCGATATTCTTTAGCAGTTCGGACGACAACGGCACGAACGACTTGACCTGCATTGACTTGTGTGTTTGGTGCAGCCTCTTTAATACTTGCAACAATTATATCACCAACCCGCGCATAACGTCTTCGGGTTCCTCCAAGTACGCTTATACACATAAGTTTTCTTGCGCCTGTATTATCTGCACAGGTTAATCGAGTATAATTTTGAACCATTGCTTTACATTCCTTCCGAGTTAATCAGTAGCAGATTGTGCAGCGGAAATAATAGATTGTACACGCCAGCGTTTATGTTTACTCAAGGGGCGGGTTTCAATCACTTGTACAACATCTCCAACATTACAGTTATTCTGTGCATCGTGTGCCAGCACCTTTTTGGTAGTTCGCACAACCTTTTTGTAAAGGGGGTGTTGATAACTCCGAACAATTGCTACAGCTACAGTTTTTTCCATGCGATTACTGACGACCGTACCGGTACGGATTTTTCGGTGTCCTCGTTTTTCCACGTTCAACATATCCTTATAAAAATACCTATATTTTGAAAACTGTCTAAATCAACACAATTTAATTAAATAAATAGTCAATCAACTTGCTCATCATCGGTTTCCAATTCACGAGTTCGCAGTATAGTTTTGACACGTGCAATGTCCTTGCGAATTTTACCGATAAGTGTTGTATCTTCTAACTGTCCCAGTATGCTTCTGGATCTTTGGTTAAATAGATTCTCTTTTAGAGATTCCAATTCATTTTTCAATTCTTCTGTAGAGTTTTCTCGTAATTCATGAGTCTTCATAACTACACCTCATCCCGCGCCACGAATTTGGTTTTTATAGGAAATTTGTGTGCGGCACGTTCCATTGCTCCTTTGGCGACTTCGCGTGAAACACCACTTAATTCATATAGAATTCTTCCGGGTTTGACCACCGCGACCCAAAATTCTGGTGCGCCTTTCCCACCTCCCATACGAGTTTCTGCAGGTTTCTTAGTGATGGGTTTGTGCGGGAAAATCTTAATCCACATTTTTCCACCACGACGAACAGCCCGTGTAATTGCAACCCTTCCAGATTCTATCTGGTTGCTTGTAATCCATCCGGCTTCCATCGCTTGTAACCCATATTCACCGAAACTAATTTTGGAACCTCTGTGGGGTTTTCCTCTACGTTTTCCGCGGTGCACTTTGCGATGCATCACACGTTTCGGCATCAACATTATAAATTACTCCTTGTTGATAAACTGTTTTGTAAACTTGAAAGCACGCATTTCTTAATTTCATTCGTCGTTCTGCTGCTGTCTATCGTTACGTTGTTGTCTTCGTCTGTTATTTCCTTGATCTCTTTGCCTGCGTGTTGTATTGCGGTTTCCAGACTGACGATTGTTGGACTGACGACTTCCTGATTGGCGATTGCCAGATTGACGACTGCCAGATTGACGGTTACTTGACTGGCGATTTCCTGACTGACGACCACCAGAACGGGAATCTCTGGTATTGCTGCTTTTCCCACTTTGTTGGCGTTTGTCCGTTGATTCGGCAGTTGGTACTTCTGCACCTTCAAGAATTTCACCTTTGAATATCCAAGTTTTGACACCTATTTTCCCATAAGTAGTGTTTGCTTCGGTAAAACCGTAATCAACATTTGCACGGAGCGTATGTAATGGGACTCGCCCTTCAAGACTGGATTCTGATCGTGCAATTTCCTTCCCATCAAGTCTGCCGCTCACCATCACTTTAACACCTTGCGCACCAGCTTGCATTGAGACAGCGATGTTCCTACGCATAGCCTGTTTGAAACTTGTGCGGCGTTCAATCTGTGTTGCAACAGCTTCCGCAAGAAGTTGTGCATCTAGTTCTGGTACTTTTATTTCAATTACATCAACTTTGACAGTTCGACCAATGAGTTTTTCCAGTTCTGCCTCAAGTTTTTCGGTTTCAACGCCCCTTCGCCCGATGACAATGCCGGGTCGGGCTGTATGTATTTTTATATTACATTTTTCAGCAACGCGTTCAACTTCAACCTTTGAGATGCCAGCACGCATTAATTTCTCTTTGACGTATTTCTGTATCTTAAAGTCTTCGTGCAGCCACTTTGCGTAATCTCGGTCACTATACCACTTTGAGTCCCATGTCTCAATTATTCCTAAACGCAACCCACGCGGGTGTGTTTTTTGTCCCATACAAACCTCCAGTCGGATACTACCGCTTTGTGATGATGGAGAACATATATTGGTATTGATTACTCATCAACAATATCATCCTCCTCATCCACCACCACCACAGTGATATGACTTTGTCGCTTAAATATACGATTCGCCATACCGCGTGCACGGGGACGTATCCATTTTCGTGTAATTCCTTCATCAACACGAATCTCTTTAACATATAAATCAGCGATATTCACATTAGGATCTTGGTATTGGACATTCGCTGCCGCGGATTCAATCAGCTTATAAATCACAGGTGCTGCCGCTTTATGTGTAAAGCTCAGTTGATTCAGTGCATCATCAACATATTGATTCCGCACTAAATCAGCAACAAGCCGTGCTTTACGGGGTGCTACCGAAGCGTTACGGATCCTTGCCCTTCCTTCCATCAGTATCTCCTACCAAACTTTATATACTCATCAGTTTACAAAATCTTGTTCAATATATCTCTTATCAACTTTTATATAGAGTCAACTTATCTTGACATTGCAGTATTCAATTCCGATATAATCTAATTAAGCACTATGTTCTTCTTTGGCCACCAGCGTGAGAACGGAAAGTCCGTGTCGGTGCGAATTCTCCGAGTTTATGACCGACCATATTTTCTGTGATATAAACCGGAAAAAACTTTTTACCGTTATGAATAGCAACGGTATGTCCGACAAATTCAGGTGTAATAGTAGAACTTCGTGCCCATGTGCGAATGACGCGTTTACTTCCAGATTGTTCCATTTCTGCTATATGTTTCGCGAGTTTAGGGTCAACGTAAGGACCTTTTTTTACAGAACGTGGCATTTAAATTACTCCTTAAAGATTGTATCTCAACAAATTCGTATATGATAACTTATTTACGTCTTCCCATAATATATCGACTAGATTTCTTTTTTGGATTTCTTGTCCGATAGCCTTTTGTAGGCACTCCCCATGGTGTAACAGGATGTCTGCCCCCAGAACTTTTTCCTTCTCCGCCCCCGTGTGGATGGTCAACCGGATTCATTGCAACACCTCTAACTTTTGGACGTTTACCCAGCCACCTTGAACGTCCAGCTTTTCCGACAACGATTGTAGTGACGTTTCCTACTTGCCCAATAGTTGCCATACATTTCACGGGTACAAGTCTTATTTCACCTGAGGGGAGTCGAATACGTGCAAACTTTCCTTCACGATCAATCAGTTGTGCGGCTCCGCCTGCGCTTCTGACTAATTGTCCACCTTTTCCTGGTCGCATTTCAATGTTATGAATAGATGAACCCAAAGGTATTTTTTCAAGTGGCAATGCATTTCCAACCTGAATTTCTGAGTTAGGCCCGGAAGTGACAATGTCTCCGACCTGAATACCAAGCGGTGCGATAATATAACGTTTTTCTCCATCTGCATAATGTAGCAGTGCAATATGTGCGGAACGGTTTGGGTCGTATTCAATTGCGGCAACCTTTGCAGGGATATCAAATTTATCCCGTTTAAAATCAATGATACGATAACGCCGTTTGTGACCGCCACCGCGTCTCCGCACGGTTAAACGTCCTTTATTATTACGTCCTGCATTTTTCTTGGATCCTTTGACGAGTGATTTCTCCGGTTTCTGGCGTGTAATCTCTTCAAAGGTATATCCAGTCATGAACCGACGACTCGGTGTAAACGGTTTATATGTTTTTGCCACTCTTAATTCCTCTCTAAAAACCTATCTTTTGTATACTATATAAATGAAACAAACTACCCATTTAATCAGAAACAGAGTTTTAGATTAGATACTCTCAAAAATGGGGATCCTTGTTCCTTCTACTACGGTGATAATAGCCTTTTTCCAATGTGGCCGTCTTCCGCGTTGATAACGGTTCATTCTGCCCTTGACTTTTCCTCGTATCCGCATAGTGTGGACATCAATGATACTGCCTTTTATATCAAACAACTCCTCTGCAGCGCGTTTAATTTCCGGCTTCGTTGCATCTCTACTAACAACAAAGGAGTATTTGTTGTCCTCTCGCAGCATTGTGCTTTTTTCTGTAATATGAGGTCTCAGAATAATTTGATAATTGTCTTTCATATAATTAACCTTCTGCTTCAACGAATTTTGCTTCTAAATTCTCTGCGGCAGTTTCAGTGATGATCAGTTTGTCATGCCACAGCACTTGGTATATATTGAGCATATCCCAAGTACAACTGTTGACTTTTGGGATATTTCTTAAAGAGAGATAAATATTTGGATTATGCTCATTAAGTACAAATAATACTTTTCCTTCTAAGTTCAAGGCATTTAAGATTGATACAATATCCTTTGTTCGTGGACGTTCAAGACTAAAATCTTCTATAAGTATACACTGCTCATTTTGAAACCTATCCGCGAGTGCGCTTTTTAAACCCAAACGACGAACCTGCTTTGGAGTACGCTGGCGATAACTACGTGGTTTAGGACCGAACGCGACACCGCCATGCACACGTAATGGCGATCTTGCATCACCGACACGAGCCCTACCCGTACCCTTCTGCCTATACAATTTCCTTCCACTACCTTTGACTTCACTCCGACCTTTGGTTGAGGCTGTTCCATTTCGTTGGTTAGCAAGATGAGCTACAACACATTGGTGAACAACATGTGTATTAACCTCTGCGTGTGTAAACGAGTCCGCGAGGGCTTTTTCCCGAAGTACTTCTCCTGAACGGTTGTGTACGTTTAAAGTAGCCATAACTCTTTTTCTTTACTCCAATTTACTAAACTTTGCATGAATTACCCCTGCTATCCTCTTGAAGGTGCTGGGGTGATTTATAGGACGATGGCAACCAAGTTAGTCTTCAGTTTTCTCTGCTCCAGAAGATTTAACGGCTTTCCTAATTAATAGGAAGCCGTTGGGTGGTCCTGGAATTGCTCCTTTTACAACTAACAAATTACGTTCGGGATCGGCTTGAATAACTTGTAGATTTTGGACAGTGTGTCTTTTCGCGCCATAGCGTCCCGGCATCTTTTTCCCTTTAAAAACTCGTGAAGGTGTTGCACTTGCCCCTATTGATCCAGGACGGCGTAGGTCTTGTTCGCCTCCGTGGCTTTTTCTGCCGCCGGCAAAACCCCATCGTTTTACAACACCGGTAAAACCGTGCCCCTTTGAGGTGCCTGTTACATCAACGAGTTCACCTTCAGAGAACAGACTTGCATCAACAGTGTCCCCAACATTAACTTCATCAAGGCTTTCTACTTTAAATTCCCTAAGTATTTGTGTAGGCGGGACGTTTGCTTTTGCAAAATGTCCCTTCAAGGGATTGTTAAACTTATGCTCTTTACGTGCACCAAACCCCAATTGAACAGCTTGGTAACCATCTCGTTCCTGTGTTTTCACTTGAACAATTGGACAAGGACCGGCTTCAATAACAGTGACTGGTATTGCTTTTCCTGTCTCTTCAAATATTTGAGTCATCCTAACTTTTCTTCCGATAAGTCCTTTAACCATGTCCTACCTCCGTTACAGTAGCGTTATTTTGACATCAACGCCTGCGGGTAGGTCAAGTCGCATGAGTGCATCTACTGTCTTCGGTGCTGTTTCAAGTATATCTAATAACCGTTTGTGAATACGCATTTCAAATTGTTCCCGCGACTTTTTATCCTTGAATGTTGATCTTTGAACGGTATAGATATGTTTCTTTGTCGGCAACGGAATCGGACCTGAGACTCTCGCCTGCGTGTTTTTTGCTGTTGTCGCAATTTGTTTGGCAGACTGGTCAAGTAACCTGTAATCATAGGCTTTGAGCCGTATACGAATTTTTTGATTGTTCAACACTTTGTTCCTTTATGATGAATAACGGTGTTCCTCTTTACTATGTATTATATCGAAGCTGTTCTGGCAATAAATCCAATTGTTCTTCTAACGATTAAAAATAGACCAGAACGCTTCAACGAAATACAAAACACGTTTTTTACCAAGTAACCGAGGAACTGAACCTATATAAGCACTTCGTTACTCAAGGATTTTAGAGACAACACCTGCGCCGATAGTGTGTCCACCTTCACGGATTGCAAAACGAAGCTGTTCTTCCATTGCAATCGGCTTAGACAGTTGAACAGTTATCTGTGCGTTGTCACCGGGCATGATCATTTCAATCCCCTCAGCGAGGTGCATTTCACCGGTAACATCTGTTGTCCGGAAATAGAACTGCGGACGATATCCACTAAAGAATGGATTCCAGCGTCCACCTTCCTCTTTTGTTAAGATATATACCTCAGCTTCAAACTGGGTATGTGGTGTAACTGTTCCGGGAACTGCTAAGACCTGTCCGCGTTCAACATCATCACGGTCAATACCTCTTAGCAATGCGCCGATGTTATCCCCAGCTCTACCTTCGTCAAGGAATTTGTTGAACATTTCAACACCGGTGACAACTGTATTTTGTGTGTCACGAAGTCCAACGATTTCCACCGTATTTCCGACTTCAACAATACCGCGTTCAACACGTCCAGTGACAACGGTTCCGCGTCCACTGATAGTGAAGATGTCTTCAATCGGCATCAAGAAAGGTTTATCCGTATCTCGAACTGGCTCTGGAATAAAATCGTCCACAGCAGCCATGAGCTCAAGAATCGGTTTACATTGGTCACTAGTTGGATCCCCTGCAGATTCCATGGCTTCAAGGGCGGAACCCGCGATGATGGGGGTGTCGTCACCAGGGAATTCATATTCATCCAACAATTCGCGTACTTCCAGTTCAACGAGTTCAAGAAGTTCCTCGTCATCCACCATGTCTGCCTTATTCAGAAAGACAACTAACGATGGAACGTTAACCTGTCTTGCAAGGAGTACGTGTTCACGTGTCTGTGGCATCGGACCATCTGCTGCGGAAACAACCAGTATGGCACCATCCATCTGTGCAGCACCGGTAATCATGTTTTTGATGTAGTCAGCGTGCCCAGGACAGTCAACGTGAGCATAGTGTCGGTTTTCTGTCTCGTATTCAACGTGTGCGGTGTTAATGGTAATACCACGTTCTTTTTCCTCGGGTGCCTTGTCAATGTCCTCATAGGTCATTACATAGTCTTTGTCAGCGAGTCTTGATAACACCATAGTAATCGCCGCGGTAAGCGTTGTTTTACCATGGTCAACGTGGCCGATTGTACCTACATTAACATGTGGCTTTGTCCTTTCAAATGCTTGTTTTGCCATTTCTGTCCGAACTCCAATTATAGGTTTAAATTTTAGGTTCTAAAAAACGATTAACCTTGGTTGATTTTATTCTTATGCGCGATAATTAGACGCGCAACGTGTTTAAACAGTGTCCGAATCTGACCGGACATTCACAAATGCCTAACGATAGTCTCGTTTCGGCGTGTCATCATTTATGATTTGCTGTGATCAATTCCTCAGCAACACTCGCGGGTACTTCTCTATAATGTGCAAACTCCATAGAATAATTAGCACGTCCTTGAGTCAATGAACGCAGAGATTTGACGTAACCAAACATCTCAGAAAGTGGTACATCTACTTGAACGACTTGTACTCGAGATTTTGCATGTAATTCTGTGTCTTGGATATGCGCCCGTCGGGAATTCAGATCGCCAATCACCTTTCCGAGATACTCATCCGGGACAATTACCTCAACCCCCATAATGGGTTCCAGTAAAACTGAACCTGCCTGTCTTGCTGCTTCTTTAAACGCCATGGAACCCGCAATGGAAAATGCCATTTCTGATGAATCTACTTGGTGGTAAGAGCCATCTACAAGACGAACACCCACATCAACAACCGGATAACCCGCTAAAGTTCCTACATTCATAGCACCCTCAATGCCTTTGCGAACCGAAGAGATATATTCCTGTGGGATCACACCCCCCTTAGTTTCATCAGTAAATTCAAAACCAGTTCCTTTCTCAAGGGGCGTTACTTCAATTACGACATGTCCGAACTGTCCTCTACCACCTGTTTGTCTAACAAATCTACCTTCTGCCTTTACCGGCTTCAGAAGTGTCTCCCGATATGCCACCTCAGGTGAACCGACATTTGCAGAAACGTTAAACTCTCGGACAAGCCTATCCACAATAATTTCCAGATGAAGTTCCCCCATCCCTGAGAGCAGTGTCTGTCCAGTGTCCGGGTCTTGATGTACTTTAAATGTTGGGTCTTCCTCCGCCAATTTTGAAAGAGCAAGGTTCAACTTATCAATATCTGATTGTGAACGCGGTTCAATTGCAATAGACATCACAGGTAATGGAAAAACCATTGTTTCCAATGCGATAGGTGTTTTGGGATCACAGATGGTGTCCCCCGTAGACAAATCTTTTAATCCAATCGCAGCAACAATATCACCTGCACTCACAGACTGATGTTCTTCGCGTTTGTTAGCGTGCATTTGCATCAACCTGCCAATCCGTTCAAATTTTTCCCGCTTGCTGTTGTAAACAGTGTCACCTTTACGCAATTCACCAGAATAAACACGTAGGTAAGTTAGTTTTCCAACGTGTGGATCAGTCGTAATTTTAAATGCAAGCGCACAAAAAGGAGTGTTTTTGTCAGCGATACGTGATTCTTCTTTTTGAGTTTTGGGGTTTATGCCGAGGACAGGTTTGACATCAGTTGGAGCAGGTAGGTAAGAGACAATTCCATCTAATAACGGTTGGACACCTTTGTTTTTTAACGCACTTCCACAAAGCACTGGGACAACGTTGCTATTGAGCACTGCTTGCCTCAACCTAATCTTGATTTCTTCGGGTGTTATCTCTACACCATCAAGATACTTGACTAACAGTTCATCGTCCCATTCTGCAACTGCTGCAAACAAATGGTCCCTATATTCATGCACCATCTCTTCCATTTCTGCGGGGATATCGGTTTCATGAACAACTGTACCTTGGCTACTTTCATCCCACAACTGTCCTTTCATTGAAATAAGGTCAACAATTCCTCTAAATTGTTCTGCAGAACCGATAGGAAGTTGAATAGGCACGGCTGTTGCCCCTAAACGTTCTCCCATCATTTCAACGGTTCTGAAGAAATCTGCGCCGGTTCTATCCATCTTATTGACATAAGCGATACGAGGGATTTCGTATTTGTCCGCCTGACGCCACACAGTTTCAGATTGTGGTTCCACACCACCGACCGCACAGAACACAGCAACTGCACCATCAAGAACACGCAGAGACCGTTCAACTTCAACCGTAAAGTCAATGTGTCCTGGTGTATCAATGATATTGATACAGTGTTCTTTCCAGTTGCAAGTAGTCGCTGCAGCAGTAATCGTAATGCCGCGTTCCTGTTCCTGCACCATCCAATCCATTGTGGTTGTGCCATCGTCTACCTCACCGATCCGATACACTCTACCCGTATAGAATAGAATACGTTCGGTTACAGTGGTTTTGCCCGCGTCAATATGAGCCATTATACCGATGTTTCGCGTATGCGATAGGGCTGACCTGCGTGGCACCCTTTGATTTCTGTCTGCCACAGTTTACCTACTCCTGTGTGAAAAAGTTCTAAAACTCGCTCTAAATTTCTGTGTCAATTTTATTAATATCTACTTTAAAATTACCATCTATAATGTGCAAAAGCTCTATTCGCTTCTGCCATACGATGTTGGTCTCGTTTCCTATTTATTGCTGCCCCTTCTTCTTTTGCTGCGTCCATAAGTTCACCAGCCAACCGTGCAGCCATACCTTTTTCGCCTCTACTTCGCGCAGATTGAATAATCCAATTAATTGCCAAAGTCGTTCGCCGTTCAGCTTTTACATCCACCGGGACTTGATATGTTTGGCTTCCAACGCGCCGTGGACGAATCTCAAGCACAGGTTTTACATTATTGATGGCTTGCCGAAAAACCGAAAAACCTTCTTCTTTGGTTCGGTCCTCAATAATCTGAAAACTGGAGTACACAATCCGTTGCGCAGTTCCTTTCTTGCCATCCCACATCAGATGGTTAATAAACTTTGAAACTAATTTGCTGTTATGAACAGCATCAGGGTTGACTTCCCTTTTAGGGACGTTTCCACGTCTCGGCATCTACAACTCCTCCAAAAAATCGTGAACATCTCGCGCGATCTTATATGTATTTTCTCCATCGTGTTTACTGAATAACAATACTCTTAATATCTATATCAATTAATCGGGTTTCCGCGCACCATACTTAGAACGTCCTTGTCGACGGTTTTCAACACCAGCGGTGTCTAATTTACCACGAACAATGTGGTATCGCACGTTCGATAAATCCTTTACTCGCCCGCCACGCACTAACACCTGTGAGTGCTCCTGCAAATTGTGATCAATACCGGGAATATAGCACGTTGCTTCATCAGAAGACGAAGAAAACCGGACACGCGCGACTTTCCGTAAAGCTGAGTTCGGCTTGTTAGGTGTTACCGTTTTCACCTGCAAACAGATACCTCGCCGTTGCGGACACTGCTGCAGTATCGGAGATTTCGTCTTTTTGCGATATTTTTTGCGCGGTTTTTTGATTAACTGATTGATTGTCGGCATCTCCACTCCTCACTAACTTTTTGACAAAAGAAAAGCCCTCACAGGGCTTAATTCAACTCACCACAATAATAACGTTGCTCTGAAAAACTACGTTAGACTGCTTCCAAATTGAATGCCTCCTGTGTTTCTCTCAATAAAAAACTTACTGCTACACTCAAAACTACAATTATAATATGGTTTCTGTGATTTGTCAAGTTAATTTAGAAAAATTGTGAAAATTATTAGGAATTATGTCAAAATTGTTAGTTTTTTGCAGTTTATACTCAAAAATCGTTATATTGATACGTATCAATCAATTATGTTTTTTTGATAGTTCAAATCTTGTTGGTTTTTCTGAAAAAGCAATCAAACACAATCAGTTATTCTATTTCTCTACAATCACTTTTCCGCGTAAAATAACGTTCTGAACGGTCATATTGTCATCAACAATAACAATGTCTGCAGCTTTATTGGGGGCAATTGAACCGATGCGGTCGTCAATACCTAAATTCCGTGCAGGTGTTAAGGTCGCCATTGTTAACGCTTCTTCTAACGAAAATCCCCATCTCACGACATTACGAACACCATCCATAAGCGTAATAATCGCACCAGCAAGCCGTTCCGTAGGTTTGCCGACATCTAACCACATCGCACCGTCTTTTATGTATTTATAGGTATCAACATCTGCTTTTTCATTGAGGCGATAAGCATCAAGTTCTGCTACATAGACTGCATCCTTCTGCCAATCTTCTGCTGAAAGTCCCGCATGTTCCGTGCAATCCGTGATCAAACCAACGCCTGAAATACCTTTATGTTGTATCAAGTGCTTACCCCAAAAGGGATGGACGTGGTGTTCATCAACAATCAATTCGGCATGTATGTCAGGGTGTTCTAAAACGGCTTCAAGTGCGCCAAGGTCGCGATGGTGCATGCCACTCATACCGTTGTAGGTATGTGTAGCACGAGTCACACCAGCACCAATTGCTTCCATCGCTTGCTGATATGTTGCGTTTGTGTGCCCCATTGCAATGACGATGTTGTTGTAAGCATCAGTCTTGAATTCCGCAAGATGTCTGATAAACTGCAGATTTTCATCGTTTTCTGGAGCGACAGAAATTACTTTAAGTGTGCCATCAGAGGCTGCCCACATAGAATGAAATTCTTCAAAATTCGGTGGTGTGATATACTTTGCGTTCTGCGCGCCATTTTTTGCAAGACTCCCAAATTTCCCTTCCACATAAGACCCTATAATCCTTGCACCGTCTTCAACTGGATTGTCTGCGACCTTCGCAATCGCTGTTAGGGACGCATTTATCTGCTCCATACTCCCAGAGGAAATACCCACAACTAACGACGTAACACCGTTAGCAGCATGTGCCCGCGCAATTGTTTCAATATCCTCAACCTTGCCCGTCATGCTATCGTAACCGCCACCTCCGTGTATCAACCCATCAATCAGCCCAGGAATGACCAAACATCCTGTCGCATCAATGACTTTGTCCGATGGTGGTAGTTGCTCTTTTGTTATTGCTGAAATTGTATCATCTTGAATGACGAGATTGCCGTGACCGTATTGTGTAGGTGTATAGATGTCGCCATTTAATATCGTTAGTGTTTCCATACCTTAAAAATACCCCTACAATAATCGCAGAGGCATACAAATTTCAATTTCTGTCCATAGGGTTATATGTTCAATCTGTACTAACACAATAAGGAACTTTATGTAAGATTGATAACTAATCTTCTGATTTTATCAGAAAATGGAGTTTAATTTATTAATTGGGTAATCCTAATTTTCTCCTAACCCGGTAGGCGGGGAATGCCTAAATGGCATTCATACTGTTGATTTGCGGTTTCCTAACCAATGCAGAATACCA
>JAAXHO010000073.1 GCA_012270795.1 Candidatus Poribacteria bacterium | reverse complement strand
TCTTATACCAATTTATGGTGGAATATGGAAATAATTATACACCTTACTTGTAGGAGCGATCTCCGAATCGCGATCAGACCCTTTGATAGTCGGGAATCGGAGTTCCCTCCTACCATTCAGAATGTAGAATTAATTGTATAATCAACCATAAATAAATATTGTCTCATTTAGGAATTCCGCTTATGTTGTTGGTTAGAGGCTCTTTCTACGGTAGGAGCGACCTCCCGGTCGCGACCGGGAGGTCGCTCCTACCAGAACATTTCGACAAATGGCATCTTATTTTTTAGAAATGGTATAATATCCATAGAAACTGTGTTTTGTAATCGCGCCATTCGTTGAAAAGGAATAATACAATATGAATAAGATTATCTATATGGACAACCACGCAACAACACCTATCCCTCCCGAAGTGTTAAATGCAATGTTGCCATATCTAACGACACACTTCGGGAATGCTGCCAGTACGCATAAATTTGGTATTGTTGCAAAAGATGCTATTGATAAAGCACGGCAGCAGGTTTCAAACTTACTTGGATGCTCACCGAAAGCGATAATCTTCACAAGCGGGGCAACAGAATCCAACAACCTCGCGATTAGAGGCACAGCGTATGCAAATAAAGATAAAGGAAATCACATAATAACCAGCACAGCAGAACATCATGCAGTCCTTGATACATGCCACGCTTTAGAGAATGAGGGTTTTGAAATCACCTATTTACCCGTAGATAAATATGGAATGGTAAACCCTGATGACATAAAAAATGCTATCACACAAAAGACTATTCTGATGAGTTATATGTATGCAAATAATGAGGTTGGCACAATAAATCCGATACGAGACATAGCCAATATTGCCGCAGAACATAATGTTCTGTTTCATTCGGATGCTGTGCAAGGTATCGGTAAACTTGAATCCAACATGGAGGTGTTAGGACTTGACATGGCATCTATTACCGCACACAAGATAAATGGACCGAAGGGAATCGGCGCACTTTACATTCGTGATGGAAAATGTATTGCCCCACTATTCTATGGGGGTGGTCAAGAGGACGGTATTCGACCGGGTACACTAAATGTCGCAGGTATAGTCGGTTTAGGTGCTGCATGTGAGGTATGTCAAATAGCAATGGAAAAGAAAACAGAGGAAAATCTCGTTGCACCATTACGTGATTCACTTCACCAGAAATTAACATCTAAACTCACCGACATTCACCTAAACGGTCACCCAGAAAAACGTCTATCTGGCAACCTAAATCTCTGTTTCGCGGGTGTGCAAAGTCATTCACTCTTGATGCGGCTGAAAAGTGTTGCAGTATCAACAGGGTCTGCATGTGATTCCGAATCGATAAAGGCTTCACACGTCTTAGTCGCAATGGGGGTTGCGAAGGAATTAGCGGTGACTGCCGTGCGTTTCGGTATAGGACGTTACAATACACCTGAAGAGGTAGACATCGTTGCTGAGGAAGTCATCAAGACGGTAAATTGGATCCGTTCCCTTGCACCAGAATAAAAGCAATTCAATTAGTCTATCCTATTTCAAAAGTAATACCAATTCAAATTAATATTGTCCCATTAAGGAATTCCACTTTTATTGCTGGTTGAGGTGCCTCTCTTCGGTAGGAGCGACCTCCCGGTCGCGACCCGGGGAATGCCATTGGGCGAATGCGCGTATGGCATTCGCCATGATTCATACCGTTGATTTGGAGGTCGCTCCTACCAGAACATTTTGACAAATGGCATCTTATTTTTTAGAAATGGTATAATTTAAGTTGTCATAAATTTGAAAGTTGAGACCTCTTGCAATCTATCAGACAATGTGTTATTATTGCAATTAACATTTTACTTGATAGAATATTTTCTAATTCGGTGGACAAACCACATAGGAAACACAGATGTCATCAATTGCAGCACAAACCATTTTGACTCCCAAGGAATACATCATCGCAGAACGTAAGGCGACACTCAAAAGCGAATATCTAAGCGGAGAGATTGTCGCAATGTCCGGTGCAACCAACGCACATAATCTTATCACGATGAATATTGCAAATGGACTTTATAACCAATTAACAGAAAAAGGATGCAGAGTCTATGCAAGTGACATGCGGGTTGGAATTAACGCAGGAGAATCCTATTTTTATCCAGATGTTTCTGTTGTCTGTGAAAAACCACGTTTTGAAGATAATAAATTTGATACGCTAATTAATCCTTTAATCGTCATAGAAGTGCTTTCTCAGTCCACGGAGGCGTATGACAAAGGTGAGAAATTTAGACGGTATCGTCAATTAATATCATTGCAAGACTATGTTCTTATTTCACAGGATCAGGTACGAGTTGAACACTATACCCGTCAAGGGACGTTATGGCAGCTAAGTGAAATCAATTCGCTTGAAAATGCACTCATGTTGAAATCAGTTGATATTGAACTTCCTCTACGGCAGATATACAGATTTGTTGAGCAAGAAACTGAAAATACAACAAGGATTACCCACAGTTCGTAAAGAAACGATTTCACAAGATTTCATAGCATCTTGGGGTTATTTTGGAGGAAGTTTCGTAATCGCAATCCCTTGTTCTCCCGCTACAGAGTACAGAAGCCAAACATCTTCACCTTCGCAATAGATTTCTGGGTCGCGTACTTGATGCACGGGTTCTCTGTCAAGGCCATTCGTTGAAGGCACAATCGGAATATCCACACCTTCAAAGTCATACTTCGGTGCAATAACCTCTGCTGGTGGAGATGGATACCAGTCATTCCAATCTTCCGTAAGCTGCACAGTGCTTTTTAGGATACGTTCTGGTGTATCACCATAAAGCGAGTAATAGACGGTTAGCGTGTCACCGTTAAGATGGTTAGCAGTGTGGCGCGGCGTACCGTTTCTCCCTTTTCCTGGAAAAAGAGGGTTTTCGCGCCTATCAAACACAGTTGTCCATTCGGGTGATCTGCCTCGGTTCAGCATGTTGTGGTTTGTTGCATAAGGGAGTCCTTGCCACCAAAACACACGAAAATAGGGTCCCTGCTGTTTCTCCAATGTCTGCGTTGCTGTATAATTGATGCCATCGGGTGAGGTCGCCCAACAGGTTGCTTGTCCGCCCCGATAATTACCGTGAAAATACATCACGAACCGTTTGTTTTCTTCATCTATATGGACGTCTGGTGAAGCAATGTGATCACATCCTTTGAAAACAGTTTTATCACGATGCAAGGCACCTGGACGATATACCGTGTAGGGTCCCTCAATTGCATCTGCATAAGCTAAACGCACATAAGCACCACGATGATGGGCAAAATAGAGATAGTATTTACCCAACGGATTGTCTACCCATTCTGGGACGCGAACAAGCGACGGTCCGTTGATGTTAGAAAAACCGTGTTCTTTATCAATATCAGGCGTATCTGGATGAATAAGTAGCGTACGTTCCATATTCTCCTCTCTTTCTTAATAGGGATAGCTTCTAATACCACTTAATCTGTTTCGTCATTAGGTAGTTTCAATTCAGATCTGACTGCTTTACGAACCATCTTGCAGGTTTTCACTGCATGTGATGCATTCTCTGCTGTTGCTGACTTACCGGGATAGCGAAAGTCTACAGCATGGTGTGATAGTGTTAAAAAATCCGATTGCCAAGAAGTCCAAGCAGGTATAGTAGAAACAATTAATCTCAGCAATTCCTCTAAGTTATGTGTTCTTGGAACTGGTATATTTGCTTCTTGCAACCATGCTTTTAGATACTTTTCTATACACTGTTGTGCATGAAAGCAAATAACATCCTTACTCGCTATCGGACTCTGGTCTAACAACAATACCGTGGTGTAATCTCCTTCAGCTTTTTCTATCCATTCAAGAGTTATCGGATTCATACCGTTCTTTACCTTCTTAAAAGGTTGATTAGAAAAACTAAAATTCCCAAAGAGGACTTTACCTTTTTCAGCGATCTCTCGAAGAAACCAGTCATTATGAGAAATACGATATGCGATTTCTTCCTGTGAACGTACCAGCAGATCCATACTAAAACGCCGTGGAATACGTTGCCAAATCTCAGCAGCTTGATGACTTGTCTCTGATTCTGGAATATCCATAACCACCAACAAATCAACATCCGAGTCTTCTGTTGGGTTACCATACGCATAAGACCCAAACAGAATGACTTGAAGTGGTGAGAATTCACGCACAATATCGTCACAAGTGGCTTGAATATCTTTTTGGGTAACCATAGCGAATGTCTCCTTTCTGAAAGTATAGCATAGAGTAGAAAGGATTTCAAGACAGATATTTTTGCGAAGGTGTGTAAAGTTATTGCACAAACATTCCATAATATTGCGAGGTCTCCAGGGAATGCGTAAGTCCTGAATATTTTAGGGTAGTTGTGCAGTATACCTGTTCTTTGTCTGAACCAGGATTTTCAGGATTATCAGGATTACCTTATCAAAGCTTTTTGATGCACTTTGATGCCAAAACTTTGGGAATAGAACCTGTTGAGGTAAATCCTGATAATCCTGGTTCAGACAAAGAACAGGTATACTACACAAAATATTACCGAATTAATAAATTAATTTTCATATAGCATTCATAATGTTGATTTGAACTCCGATTCTCAACACACACAGGTTGTCTGAATCAATGAAGACACAGATAACGCAGAAACGGTTCTGAGACTCTCAAAAACCCATTCAGCATATTCAGGACTTTCTACGCATTCAATGATTCTGACAATATAGCATTCAGGCATTAGCAGCCATCTGATAGCCGATAGTCAACCCCCCAAACCTGTTGGATATATATTGGAAATCCCAATAAACAGACACCCAAAAAACTACAAAATGAATTAATAATCACATATAATATATACAAAAATAAGCACACAACAAGAACGCTATGCAAAGTCAAAAATCGAACAAAAAACACCAACAAAAAAACCGTACCGAAATCCGACAATAATTTTACCAAAAAAACACTACAAAAACTCCCATGAAGCTTTATGAAAACTGGACGCATAACGAATTAACAAAACCGTACCGTAAACCGAAAAAACCGTACCGTACGGTACGGTTTTAAAAGTAGAAAATTCTTATGAAATCTAAAAAAATACACAAAGAATTTGCAGTTATTCCTCACACAAAAAGGAGTAAAACATAAAGCAATGAAACCAGATAAAAAACAGACATACTAAAATACTCAGAAAAAATCTTTGTTTTTTGAAAAAATCCCTTTCAGACCTTACTAAGACTGGACTGAAAGCCAATTTACAAAACATACCACGGTATGTTATACCAATTCAAATTAATATTGTCCCATTAAGGAATTCCACTTTTATTGCTGGTTAGGGTACCTCTCTTCGGTAGGAGCGACCTCCCGGTCGCGACCGGGAGGTCGCTCCTACCATAACATTTTGACAAATGGCATCTTATTTTATAGAAATGGTATTATTTCATACCACGTGGTATGTTTTGCACAATCAGTGCTAACGGCAAATTGAAGCCGTAATACTATTTAAGCAACGCAAAAACGAGCAAAAACATGTATTGTACAAAAACTTTACACATCCTTTTGTGAGTTTGTAAAGAAAAATAGTTGACTTGATATGAAAAATTTTGTAAAATAGGAAAAATGTAAATCAATAAGAGGGATATTACATGATACCCGAAGTCGCCTTACAAAAACGTAATCAGATGCTGCGTGATGGTTACTGCATTGTTGATGATGTGTTATCTGAAGAATTCCTACAGGAACTGCACCTTGAGACAGAACGACTCATCGCAAACCATGTGGAACCTAAGGAGATGATTTACCAAGGTCAGCATGTAAATGTACATGGTGCAAATAACCCTCATATTCAGAAATTACTGGAGTGGCAACCCGCACGAATTGCATTGGAACAACTCGGTTTCGGAGATTTCGTTGCTTCTGGAGGCATCATCATCCTAACAAAAGAACCCGGTGGACCACCACTCTATTGGCATCAAGACTGGATGCGTTGGAACGACCCATTGAGTTGTTCACCTTGGCCTCAGACTATCTTTCTGAATTATTATCTAACAGATACGACACCTGAAAATGGTTGTCTAAAGGTGATACCCCGTTCTCATCTAAAACGTACCGATTTGCATAACAAACTTGTACCAGCACATGAACAAGGCGCGCGGTTTATTGAGAAAGATCATCCCATAATGTTCTGCGACCATCCTGATCAGGTGAATGTATGTGCTAAAGCTGGTTCGTTGGTGATGGCAGATGCGCGATTATTACACGCCACACATAGAAATCAGACTGAAGAACGACGAACGCTGATATTGGCGTGGCACAGTCGACCGAATACAGTTCCTGATTACTGGGAAAACGAAATACCTGAACCAATCGCAAATCGTGATGAAAATGGACACTATCCCGGTTCGCGTATTCCCGGAAAATATTTGAAATAACAACTAATTGCTATAGAAATTATTATACATAAACAGTAATTTTTATTTACGCCAATCTCTGGCATCGTGTCTTGTCAACTCTTCGCTCAAAGCGAAGAATGTTAATTTTAGGTTACACACCAATGTTGCCACGAAAGCCTCCACATGGAGGTGATCCACCTACAGATGGGTAAACCCAAACCGTTCTCAAAGGTACAGACAAAGAAGAACGAATGCTTTAGGTGTAGGTGGATATACTTAGGTCGACTATATTTACACGATTTTAAAGATTATATTATATAAGGAGCACTATAATGAAAAACACTTTTGTGTTTCAACTATTAATATTTTTTTTATTACTAACAGTTCCCGTGTTTACAGTCTCCGCGCAGGGAATCAGCAAAGATGAATTAATCATCTATTATAGTTTTAACGCTGACACCCTTGTTGAAGGAGATATAATGGATGAGTCTGGAAATGAAAATCATGGACTTTTAAAAGGTGCAAATCTCAAAATTGTGGAAGATGGTAAAGCCGATGAATGTATGGAATTTCCTGGCGTTAATTCCGATTATATTTCAGTGCGCAACCATCATTATGCCAACCTTTTTCCCGAACTGTCGCTTGCAGTATGGGTAAAAACTCCTCAAAGAGGAATGATTGCCTCTTGGGATCGGAGTGAATTTTTCCGTTTTGCTGTGGGGGACGACATAGGTGGTAACGCTTCAACAACCTTTGTTGGTTTTGATGTCTGTTGTCCTATTAAAGATTGGTGGGGTAAAATTGATGTCGCTGATGATAATTGGCACCACCTTGCTGCAACCTTTGATGCAGAAATGAAACGGATATACGTTGATGGTGTATTAGATGTTGAGGTGCCCACAGATACAAACACCAAAGAGATCGGAAAAGCGGTAACACGTTACGGGTTTATCGGAGTTGGTTCAGAAGCAACTGCTTTTGATGCCAATACCGGTCCTGCTGGCTGGCCGTTCAAAGGTTTGATGGATGAGTTTCTAATGTTCCATAGATCGCTTTCTGCTGATGAAGTAAGCCGTTTGGCTAATGCACCTTCGGAACCGTTTGCTGTTGACCCAGCAAACAAATTGAGCACCACATGGGCACAAATAAAAAACCAAAAGTAAATGATCAGACGGGTGATTCACGAGAATTACCCGTCACTTTCTCACTACTTTTGAGTGTTTTCTCTTTCTACGGCTGCTTGCACACCAGGCCATTCACGCCAAATATCAATATAACCGTCATTACCATTTTCTGAACAATCCACATGCCTTAGTCGAAAGATAACCGCATAACGAATATCAGCGGACGCGTTTGGCGCAGCTGCATGTACTATTTGGTGGTGTGTGAGAACAACGTCTCCCGCTTTACCAGTAATCTGCGAAGGACCTTCTGGAAGTTCTGGACGCGGCATACCATTGGCTAATACTTGATGCCCCTCTTTTTCAAAATAGTCCGCAAAGAAACTGTGTGATTTCGGCCAAACAGTAAAGTTACCACTAAATGTCTCAGGTACATCTGCCAGATAAGTAACAGCTAACGCAGTAAAACCGCGACGGTAAGTACCTTTTGGATTCCCATTTCTGCCATTTCCCAATCCATCCAAATGTCCACGTGGCACATTCGGATCACTATTCAACTGTATCGGAAATCTAAGGGCAATCTGCGCTGCTTTCGGTTCTTGCACTTTGCCTTTACCCATCAATGATTCCGCAATGTTCTGGATAGGTGTTTTACTGAAAATATCAACAATCTGAGGCGCATTTTGGATTTCGTTACAATAAGATTGTGCGCGAAACTTATCTAAATCTTCTGCGTGCATCCCAACATGACCGATAGAGTGATTTATCAATTTACGTGCTGCATCCACCATTAACTTCGGCACAACACCAGAAATTTTAATAAAACCATTTTCATGAAAATCTAACTTTTGTTTACGCGTAAGCATTTTCAACCTCCGTTCAACTATTTCGTGTTATTCTTGTAAAGTTTAGACTAAAAACAATCTATAACGTTTATTGGAATCTACTCTAACCCGAATAATGACAAGCAGCTCATAATTAGAATGTAATTTACCTAAATTCAACAGAATTAACTATCCTTTTATGAGTGAAAATACTCTAATAATCATTATTTAAACAAAATGGAGAAATAACAATGTCAGGAATTGTACTAATAGGATTGATAATATGTGGGTCTTTTACAATAACAGTACTTGGGTGTGTTTGGATGGGTATATCCTATCAAGAGAAGAAACGTGGATACAAAAAAGCACCTCAGAACGTGAAATAACTGCTTTGCAGGAACAAGTTTCACTTTTACGGGACGAAACCACCGGTCTGAAAAAACAGATGAGAGAACTTATACAAATTGCAAAAGGTATTGCTGAATGAAAGGAGCACTTCAATGTCTAAAGTTGTAACTATTTTCTTCTTGTTACCATTAATTGTATCGGTTTTCTTATCAGTTACAATACTTTTAGTTGTAAAGTTGATTACGGATCATTTTCTTAGGAAAATGGGGTACTTTTCAAATAAAGCACAAGTAGAGTATCAACAAATACAAACTGACTTAAATCAGGTTGCATCCGATTTAACCGATATTCGTTATCAATTAGACGATATTGAACCATACTTGTTGCAGATGGAATACTTGAAGTATTCTGATAGGAACAAACAGAAAAAAGATGATTACAATTGAGTTGTTCTACTTCAACCAATGATGAAACTGAACCTCTTGAACATTCGGTTCAACCACCCGGAGTAGAACACTCCCATCCAATAGAAAATCAACTGCCATAAATCCTGAGTGTTGATGTGCAAATAATGTGTTATCCCCATGGTTAACCTCCGTTGCTTTTTCACTGGAGCCAAGGCCGCTGATAAGTAGATAATCTGTGGTATCTCCTTTCAACACCTGTAGAGAATGTTCATGACCAGAAGCATAGATTAATAAAGATGGCTTTTTTGTACTTGAAAACACAGCGTTGAGTTGTGAAACCATTTCTTTATATCGTGAATTGTTTAGGTCTTGAACATTTCTTACTAAATACCAACGACTCAATGGATACAAGGAACCAACGATTGGAACAGGCACCCATAACCATTCTTCTAATTCTCTCAGCGGAAAAAGGTGTGCCTTCCAACTAAAAAAACCACCATGTGTTCCATAACTTTGCAATGGATGGTGACCAACAACAACAACTGGCAAATCAGTATCTAAATTGCCTTTGAGTTCAGATATGATTTCCTCCGTTGCTTTTTGTGGTTTTTCGTTCTGGTGTAACCACCACTGTGTATCAAGCACAATGACACGTACAACAGGTGAAATTTTTGGAAGATCCAAAACTTCCGGTCCCGGTGTGCCTTCTGGTGGCAGGAATTTTGGCGAACGTGTGAGAACTTTGTTGATATAATCCGCTTGTGCAAGAATTGCCTGATAACCCTCTGCATCACCATTAGTCCAGTCGTGGTTACCGGGGATAAACAATCCGTGCGCATTCGTGGAGGTGACAACCTGAATTTGTGGATCAAGTCGGGTTGACGCTTCGTGCTGTCTTTGTTTGGTCATCCCATCAGGGTACATATTATCCCCCAGAAAAACTATGCTGGTTTTCTCAGGATCTTTTTGTGCCCATGTTTTCAATGTCTTTAGAACCGGTTCATCCGGTTTCGGTTGTCCACCGTCCCCAATCAGCAAGATACGGTATTGTAGTGCCCTTTCTGCTATAGTATCCCGTTTTGCACTTGCAGGTAAATCTGGATGATAGTACGGAGTCGTATGGCTGCACCCAACAAAAGTCAGTTGCACCATCTGTAGAATGCACCCGAGAGCAATAATACTCCAAAGGATACGTGAACGCTTGTAAAGTTTCATAATCATTCTCCCTTTGTATGTGTAGATATAGGACTAATTTATTTAATGATACAGATTAAATTATCTATAGACTTGCATCATAAGATGTGATACAATTTATTGCTACGAATTCCAATAAGAAACGGTGATAAAATGAGACGATTCGGTACTCAGGGACGTGTGTATCCAGGAAAACACTATGTTGTACCTCGCAGCGAGGAAATCAATGATTTTCTCCAACGCGTGAAAGAGGGACGATACATCGTACTCTTTGCACCCCGTCAAACGGGTAAGACAACTTTTTTCCGATTGGCACTTGAGGAATTTGTAACCAAATCGTCAAGTTACTTTCCAATTCAACTCAACTTTGAAACATATATAAATCTCTCACCTTCAGAATTTTACGATGCCTTATGCAATAGAATGCGTAAAGAAATCACTCAAGTTATTCAAAAGAGAGGTGACAACCCATCTGGGGTTCTTAGTAGTTTTCTTGAACATGCGAAAATAACAAATCACATTTCAATGATAGATTTTTTTGAGCAGTTTTCCAGTGCTCTACAAAGTCAATATACTGACCAGAAAGTTGTTGTGATTATAGATGAGTTTGATGGAATCCCTCAGGCAGTTCTCAGAGATTTTCTTCATTCGCTTCGTGATATTTACCTTTCCGATGAAACGCGCTGCCCCCATAGTGTTGGCATCGTTGGGGTCAAAAGCATCACACAACTGAACTACGATAGATCCGTATCCCCATTCAATATTCAAGATGAGTTCAACTTGCCGAACTTCACCCAACAACAGGTGAAAGAGTTGTTGGGGCAATATACAGACGACACCGGGCAGCCCTTCTCACCAGAAGTTATTGAAGCACTCCATAAGCAGACTGCTGGTCAACCGTTCCTTGTCAATCGATCCGCGCAAATCCTTACTGAAGAATTAGATATTCCGAAAAACGAATTGATTACGATGCAACACTTTTCAAAAGCACACCAAATACTTCTTCGTGAACGAAACACCAATATTGATCATCTGATAACAAATATCCGCAGAAATCGACGATTTGAAACACTTCTCATGAAGATCACTTCCTATGACAGCGGTATAGAGTTTAGTTTATACAATGAACTTATCAGCGAACTCGCTACTTATGGTGTCATTGTTGAAAGTGCTGATGGTATGTGTGAGATAGTGAACCCAATCTATCAGCATTGTATCATGCAAGCGTTTCAACCATTAATTAACGATCTTGAAGAAGACTACTTCCCAGAAGATACAGAAAAAGACTTCTCGGATTATCTTACATCTGATGGTAATATTGATATGGCACCACTCCTTGATAATTTTCAGTCTTTCATAGCTCGTGTAGGCTACAAAATTTTACATGTTCCTGATACACCGAAAGAATTTGTTGGTCAATATCTCCTTTATGCCTATCTTGATCAGTTTGTTCGTATCGTGGGTGGAACAATGTATCTTGAAGTCCAAACAGGACGGGGAAGAATAGACCTACTCATCCTTCACAACGCACAGAAGTATATTGTTGAAACTAAGATTTGGGAAAATGACCGCCGCCATCAGGCAGGGAAACGGCAACTTGCTGCATATCTTAAATCGGAAGGTGCAATTGAAGGATACTACGTCGTCTTTGATCATCGCCAAGCACCTGAACCCCGATTAGAAACTGACACTTTGGATGGGTTTACACTTCGCAGCTATGTTATACCTGTCGTTCAGCAACAACCCTCATCTCTTTAGTCCGATACTGTTCTTATCATAGACTTAATCGTTTCAACAACTTTATCCAACGGAACATTTTCCTGTTCTCTGGTTGTCAAATCACGAACAGCTGCGTTTCCCCCTGCTAACTCATCTGATCCAAGAATGACTGCATAAGGTATACCTTTATTTCCAGCATATTTCAACTGCGCACTGATTTTGGTCGGTCGGAAATACATCTCTGTTCGTATACCCCCTTGTCTTAACACAGTTGCTAATTTCAGTGATTCATCCATCAACTGGTCATCAAAAACGGTCATGAGCACTTGGGTTACCGTTTTACCCACAGACACTGGAAACATATCAAATTCTTCCATCACATCAATAATCCGTTCAATACCAAAACTTGTTCCTGTTGCGGGGTAACTCTGTTTACTGAAACTTCCGATAAGTTCGTCATACCTGCCGCCACCCGTGATGCTACCTATCTTCGGTTCTTCAACAACCGTTTCGTATATAGGTCCAGTGTAGTATTCCAAGCCTCGCACCATAGCAACGTTAACTCTGTAATACTGTTCTGGTACACCAAGTATTGTAAGATGATTGATTAGTTTTTCCAAATCTGCAATACCTTCTCGTGCGATTTCTGAGCTACCGAGTCGTTGATTCATATCAGTTAGCACATCCGCAGCATCACCTCCAATTTGTAGCAACTCTATCAACTTTTCAATAACATCTTCAGGTATCTCATTTTCCCGTAATTCTGCGATGACTCCATCCACACCGATCTTGTCTAATTTGTCAATAGAACGATAAAGTCCGCCAAGTTGTGCAGTTGGAACACCAGCATATTGTCCTATTCCAGTAATCAGTTTCCTATCGTTGATATTGATTTCAAATTGTTTGAAACCGAGTCGTGATAAAACCTGATAAACCAGATTTACATTTTCTGCATCCGCTAACATACTTTCACTACCGACGGTATCTGCATCACACTGAAAAAACTGACGATAACGCCCTTTTTGAGGGCGTTCTGCACGCCACACAGGATCAATCTGATACCGCTTAAACGGTTTCGGCAGTTGTGGATACATCGCAATAACACGGCAGAGCGGAACAGAAAGATCGTAGCGAAGTGAAATATCCTCTTTTCCCCCCGTATGGCCTGCCTGATAGATCAGTTTTTCTGCATCCGGTCCGTATTTGCCAGTCAGCACTTCAGACAATTCTAGTGCGGGTGTCTGCAACGGTTCAAACCCAAATTCCTCAAACACATCACGGATAACATCTATCACATACTGTCTACGAATCATCTGTTCAGGTAGAATGTCCCGCATACCACGTGGCACGCGCGGTTTTATGAAAGTTGACATAATCTTGCTCCTTATATGTGTCCGGGAAGTGCTTGACTTCGCCGCCGCAGCAATCCCTTTGCTAATGTTTCCTTCAATTCGTCAATCTTTTCCCGTTTCCAAGGGTCTTTGAGTGACTTGGGGTTCGCGATGAGTGTAGATGCCGATTCGCGCAGGACTTCTACTATCTTCAGGTGGTTGGCTTTGAGCGTGCGTGCCGAACTACAGTTGTCAATGATAGCATCCGCTTCTTCAGGAGGTTTCCCTTCGGTTGCCCCAAAAGAGAGCGTCAATGTAATAGGAGATTGGTATGTGCCAAGTGTGTTTAGTCGTTTCCACGGGGTTAGGATTGCTGGTGCGACACGGTTCTCGGTCTTTTCAAGGATATATTTCTCAGCGATGTTCAGATATTCAGTAGATATGCGTATGTTCCTATCGGCAAGGTTTACCAAATCTGTAAAAGTATTGATGTCGTCGCGCTCCTCACGAACTGCAAGCACTATGCTTACATATCCATACGCTAACGGTAAAATTTCCTCAACATCCGCATCGGTTTCCTCCACCCAATCTTGTCCTGTCACCCCTAAATCGTAGAAATCATCCATACCGACATATACAGGTATCTCTTGCGGACGAGAAATCTTTATCTGAATGTCATTATCATCGCGAAAAGTCGCACGATAGGACCGGTCGGTTGGCTTATATCCGTTCATTTCATAGCCTGCACGCTGAAACGTCTCAAGCGTCTCAGACTGAATAGTGCCTTTCGGCAATAGTAAGTTCAAAGTCTTTTCTGTTTCCATAATCAGTTGTCCTCAATTATTATGGTAATGCGTTATGCTCCGCAACCATCTAAAACCATTTATCTAAATCTTCAAGGGGAACTTCCTCCTTATTCCCTGTCTTTAGTTGTATCCGCTGCAACTTCTGGTCTTGAACAAAGTTAATTACATAATCGTAATTCGCTTTTGCAGCATAGGCATATTGTTCTTGAAGGTTCTGCCCCATTAAATCTACCTCTACGGTCTTACCTGAACGCCTAAATATATCAGCAAGCTGTTGTACTGCACTGATATTTTGTGGAGACGTTGTAACAATAAAGTAATCTTTTTTCTTTTGAATGGGATATTTCTGCGCAGCCAAGTATGCTTCTATCAGTGAATCAAACTGGAAAGCAAAACCTGCACCCGGAAGTGAAGGACCGCCAAAACTTTCAATCAATCTATCATACCGACCACCACCACAGATTGGTACATTATTTTTAGATAATTCAATTTGAAAAACTGTCCCAGTATAGAAATCAAAACCTCGTGTAATACCTAAATTGATTTCATAGTCTGTAATATCATAGTTCTCCAAATACTCACATAGTTCAATAAGTTGTTGTCGGACGACCTGTGCAGCATCTCCTATACTTGTATCCCACGCTGCCATGACCGTGTCTTTATCACCACTTATTTTTGACACATCAATACAACGCTGCGCCACTTCTTCCGAAATACTGAAAAATCGGTGCCATTTTGCTTTGTAGGTTTCTTCTGCAATTAGTGGTAACTTCTCTTTCCAAGTAGCAGATTCGTTTTCTGTTAACTCCTGAACATCAGATGTCTTAATCTGATGTTCTCCTTGATAGGAAACGCCTTGCAGCCTTCGCAACACATTGAGTTCATCTTGAAGTGTTTCTGTGTCCATCAGTTGGCTTTCTGTCCTGAGGCGAGAAAGATGGTCAATATCCAATATTACTTCACTAAGATCTTTGGGATCAACCACGGATTGTTTAAACAACTCACGGAAAGTACCTGTATTTCCGATTTTCAATTGCGTCTGTGAAATATTGAGTTTTTCAAGAACTTGTACAGGTATTGCTATAATCTCTGCATCAGCCAGCGGAGAGTCAGGCCCAATCAATTCTACGCCAGCCTGACAGAATTCACGCCGAACCTCTAAATTATCTGTTTTTGGTTCATGGCGAACACATTGTCCAATGTAATAGAGTTTATATGGATAAGGTAAATGTCTTAGGTCTCCATTCGCAATGAGTCGACAGACGGGTGCAGTGAGTTCGGGTCTGAGTGCATAGTCTACCCGATCTGGTCCGACAAATGTAAACATTTTATGACGTATCTCTTCGCCAGATTGCGCGGACAAGAGCGCAAAGGATTCAAACAGGGGTGTCTGAATCTGTGCGTATCCGTAACTTTCAAAAGTTTCACGCACGACATTTTCAGCGAAGTTTCGTTGCACCATCTCGTCCGGTAGAAAATCGTTCGTTCCTTCGGGTTTCGTAAACTTTTCCATTATGTACTACTCCAATAAAATAAGATGTAAACGTGTTTTCTTTTAAACAAAAAACCCAGCAAACAAGCTGCTCCATGGTCTCAACGTGCCGATAACTCGGCGCGGAGGAGAGCGGTTAGTTCACCGGGATAGTAGCAAGTTTTTCTTGCTGCGTGTCCACTATGATGTATAAGAATATTACCGCATCATCTAATCCGCCCTACTCAGGAATGAATTGAATGATGATGGTTGCCAAAAAATAGCATAGTCATAACATATTTTGATAAATTTAATTTCCTATAATAATTATACGATATATTGTGTCAGAAGTCAAATTAATTTGACTTCTGACCAGGACTATTCAATTGTTGCTTGCATTTCTGCCAGTATCGTGAATGACAGTGTTTTTCGTTTAATCTGTGAATTCCGATTCCGTATCCCACTGAACCGCGGAGGGCGCGGGATTTGTACGGAATCGCGGAAGGCGCGGAAGACACAGAAGACGCGGAAAAGACACCCGCATTAGCATTTATTACATAAGATTACCAGCATCTAAACAATAAGATTGATTGTAGCACTCTTCTCCGCGGCTTCCGCGAAATCCGAGATAAAGTCCCGCCTATAAATCAGATTTATGGTATAATTAATTTCACTAATTCTCTTATCTAAACACACTTCTATTCTTGCAGAATTATGCACCCGTTGCACACATAAGTAGCGTCACGATTTATAAATACAGAGTGATGTAACCATTTCTAATTAATCTCTTTTTTGTAGCACAAACTCCCAGTTTGTGTCATAAATAATGACTACTATAATAACCGCACAATGAGACAATAATTTATAGAATGGTATAACCATTTCTTCCGAGGTGCCTAAATGGAAAATGATGATGTCAAGCTTATTCAACGCGTCCTTGCAGGCGATGATGACGCTTTTTCTCTGCTCGTGAGAAGATATCAAAAGCAGGTTCACGCACTTGCATGGCGGAAAATCGGTGATTTTCACATCGCCGAAGAGATAACGCAGGACACGTTCCTGCAAGCATACAAGCGACTGACGACCCTGAAAGAACCGCAACGTTTCGTAGGTTGGCTTTATGTGATTGCAGCGAACCGCTGCAGCTCATGGCTGCGTAAAAAACGTTTGCGAACACAACCGTTAGAGCATCTTGAGCAAACCGACAAGGAACAATTAGAAAATTCAGCATACTCTGAATTTGTTGTGGAAGAAAACGAACGCATATCCCGAGAAGCACAACGCGATGTCGTCAAAAAACTGCTTGCGAAACTTGCGGAAAGTGAACGCACTGTCATGACACTACACTATTTCGGAGAGATGTCATGCACAGAGATAGGCTCGTTTTTAGGTGTATCGGCAAATACAGTCAAGAGTCGCCTTCGCCGCGCACAGCAGCGTCTACAAAAAGAGGAAACGATGATAAGAGAGGCGTTAGACAATTTCAAAATCTCACCAAATCTCACAGAAAACATCATGCAAGAAATTTCTCGTACCAAACCCGCTGCACCGTCTGGTAGTAAACCTTTAGTGCCGTGGGCAGTAGCAGCCTCTACGTTAGCAGTGGTGTTGCTCATGCTGGGTTTTGGAAATAGCAAATACTTGCAAATGTTTCAGAAACCTTACAGTTTTGATGCCACCGATGAGATGACGGTTGAGATCGTTGACGCACCTATAGTCGCTGACTTGGAAACCGTCCCTGATGTACGACTACAAATCAAAAATACCAACGTATTGACAAATACAGATAATCCTAACGAGCAGCAAAGTAATAACATCACTACTTTATCAGAAGATACACAAACAGAGGAAACAGTGAAAGATTATACACAATGGAAATTACCCATAGGTGCAAAAGCACGGCTCGGTAAAGGTGCGATAAATGAAATAACTTACTCTCCCGATGGCACCAAGCTTGCAGTTGCCAGCACAATCGGTATTTGGGTCTACAATACACAGACAGGTGCAGAACTTGACCTATACACAGGACATACGAGTGAGGTGGTCAGCGTGGTGTTTAGCCCGGATGGAAAAACAATCGCAAGTGCGGGGGATGCCATTCGTCTGTGGGATGTGGACACGGGACAACATATCCGCACACTATCGGAGCATAGGCATTGGCCCAAAAGTGTGTCGTTTAGCCCGGATGGAAAAACAATCGCAAGTGCGGGGGATGCCATTCGTCTGTGGGATGTGGGCACGGGACAGCACCTCCGCATACTATCGGAGCATAGGCATTTTCCCAAAAGCGTGGTGTTTAGCCCGGATGGACGTATCATCGCAAGTGGCGGTGCGGACGATACCATCTGTCTATGGGATGTAGAAACAGGTGAACACCTCCGCACGCTATCGGGACATACGAAGGATGTTTTATGCGTAGCGTTTAGCCCGGATGGACGCATCATCGCAAGTGGCAGCGATGACAATGACATCCGTCTATGGAACGCCCACGATGGCACACTCCGCCACACACTAAAGGAGTATTCAGGTGATGTTGTCAGTGTGTCGTTTAGTCCCGATGGACACATCATTGCAGGGGCAAGTTGGAATCTCTGGGACATCCGTCTGTGGCACGTACACACAGGCACACATCTCCGCAAACTATTGGGACATACGGGTCCGATCTATAGCGTAGCGTTTAGTCCGGATGGAAAAACAATCGCAAGTGCAAGTTCTGACAACACTATCCGTCTGCAACATGCACACACTGGCGAACATATTCGCACACTATCCGGACATACGCCCGGGGCAAGAAACGTGGCGTTTAGTCCGGATGGAAACATCATCGCAAGTCCAAGTGGAGCTGGTAAAACTCGTCTGTGGGACGCACACACTGGCGAACATCTCCGCACACTATCGGGAGGGGCTGGAGGGCTCGGATATGGACATGGGGGTGGGATTACCAGTGTCGCGTTTAGTCCGGATGGAAAAACAATCGCAAGTGCAAGTGGAGTCGCAGATGGCATTAATAAATTCGATACCATCCGTCTATGGAACACACAGGATGGCGCACACCTCCGCACGCTATCGGGGGATAAACCAATGGTCAAGAATAGGGCTTCAGTCTATAGCGTAGCGTTTAGCCCGAATGGACACCTAATCGCAAGCGGAACTGAAGACGAAACCATCCATCTGTGGAATGTGGAAACAGGACAACAGCTCCGCACACTATCTGGGCATGAGGGTTCGGTCTGGAGCGTGGTGTTTAGCCCGAATGGACACCTAATCGCAAGTGGAAGTAGGGACGGAACCATCCGTCTGTGGAATGTAAAAACACACGAACATATCCGCACTCTGACCGAGCATACAGATGAAGTTAATAGCGTGGCGTTTAGTCCGAATGGAAATATCATCGCAAGTGGAAGTAGAGACAGAACCATCCGTCTGTGGCACACACACACGGGCACACATCTCCTCACACTATCGGGGCATACGAAGGAGGTCTTTGGTGTCGCGTTTAGTCCGGATGGAAAAACAATCGCAAGTGGTAGCACAGACAATACCGTCCGTCTATGGAATGTGGAAACAGGTGAACATCTCCGCACACTATCAGGGCATACAAAATCTGTCTATAGCGTCTCGTTTAGTCCGGATGGAAAAACAATCGCAAGTAGCAGTCGGGACGGGACCGTGTTGTTGTGGGAGTTCAGAAAGTGATCTTGGCAGCATATACGAGGCAGTCGTTTGTAGATCTTGGTTCATTGAGTTCAGAAACTTTTGTATAATTGCTTTCCTCACAACTTTGTTTAACTTTTTCTATAAGAGACTAAAGACGACCAGCCTTCACATCTGCTTCAAATTGTTCATCCCACGCTGCTTCTATAGCGACTAAAGTTTGATGTACGGAAGACGTGGAAAAGACACCCACATTTAGCATTTATTGCATAAAATTACCAGCATCTAAGCAATAAGATTGATTGCAGCGGTCTTTTCCGGGGCTTCCGCGTAATCCGATAATCCTGACTGATGTCAATTATGCAAACCTCTCAATTAATTTCAGAGTTATTTTGTAGCATGAGGGGATTCTTAGATCTTTTATATTGGTATCAATTGTTAATACCAAAAGGCTCTTCCTGCTTTAACGTTCGCTATTTCAGCATGATGATGTGGAGTAGTCATCTATCGTCTCATTAACCGTTTCACGCCAACTGTCTTCAAGCAACATGCGAAAAGACATCGGTTTGTCATTAGACCCGACGGTTTCCATCGTTCCGTATTCTGTAGCGTTTTTATACGCTGCCTCTAATGTTTTGATAAGTTCCTGTTTGTAGGTGGTGTCGCTGTTACCTTCAAGGTGTTGTCCTTTGGTTTCAAAAATTAGGAGGCGTTGTTGTCCCTCTTTGCTTCCTTGCACACATGCGATAAAGTCAGGATAAACACGGTCACGCCGCCAACCTTGCAAAAAATAACCTTGCCTCGCGGCGATGCGATGCCACCACTGAATTGTATCTTTTTTATCAAGATAAAGCGCGAAGTCCTTCTCCAAATTGTTGAATTCTGCTTCATACACTGGGTTAAAGAGGTTGAGCTGCAAAGGACTGGCATCTGATCGGGTTAGACGTTTTGCCCCTTTTGAGATAATAATTTCAATTGTTCTATCCACCTCAAAATTCAATGCCACATCAGTCTCAAGACTAAACCGAATTTTGTTGTTATCAAGTTTTTCTCGGAATACGTTTTCAGCGAGAGTATTTATCTGAGAGCGGAGTTTGTTCTTCAAAACTTCGGAAAGATACAACCGATTTGTAAATAACGTATCTTCATCAGTGTCTTGTTCCCGATACGCTTGGAGGGTGGCTTTAACGATACGCGCTGCTTGCCAAGGATTCGGAATAACATCATTCAAACGTCTAACAAAAAACGATATTTCCAATTTTTCCGATGTATTTTCTAATATAATTTCCTCTGGTTTGTCATGGTCTTGCAAATGGATAGTAGCGCGAATTTCTTGTAGGAGTTCCTTGTCGTCCAAACTTACTGGTTCTACTGCTCCGAGTTGATTCCAATCGATCGCGCTGAGAATGTCACGCTCATAATTGAGCATGTCCCAACTGCGTCCCCGTTTGTGCAGGACTTGTGGCAGGAAAATATCCATCTTACGATATTTTTTCCTACGTTGGATACTTTTCTTTTCGCGATCTACATCTGTGCTCTCAACGTATTCTGCAAGTCCTGTTAACCCTTCTGCCTCTAAACCCTTTTTGACGTTATCAACAGCCTCGCCGACTTTCTGATTGAAGCAGTAGATATAACAAGTATCCAATTCCGGTTGATTCGTGGCGCGAGCCTGCGGTTGACGCATGACTCTACCGATAAGTTGAGTCATGGCAGTCTGGGCAGTGGTGTTATCGAGCAGTACTAATTGATAGGCAAATGGGCAATCCCACCCTTCCTTTAGTGCATCTCTTGTGATGATGTAGCGGACAGAGCAAAAAGGGCTGAGCAGATCAACGCCCGCGAGTTCATCCTGTTCAGAGGATTTCACCTTGATGTGTTCCTCTGGAACACCAAGCACCTTGATGAGTTCGTCGCGGGCATCTTCCGCATGCACCTTAACACCGTCACGCTGCTTTTTACCCGTGCGATCAACGCGAATCACAGCAATGGGACAGATATAACGATTTTCTGCTTGCTGAAACTGCTTCGCTGCTTCCTCCAGTTTATCCCGTTCTGTCTTTGCTTCGGCAAGTGTATATTTCCAAGTAGAATTAGTAAAGTTGCGGAGTTGAATCGGGATTTTAATCATCTCTTCTTCTTTGAGTGCTGTGCCAGATATATTGACAAGGATGTTGCTGATACCGAGCTGCGGCGTGGCAGAGAGTTCTAACACAAAGCGCGGATTAAGGCGATTCACTGCTTTCACAAACTCCCGATTGTTTTCGACTGTTTTGCTGCCATAAGCCTTATGCGCTTCGTCTAAAATCACCGTAGGTCTTATCAACTTTAGCACATTGAAAAGACTCTGCTTAATCAGTCTATCTGCAGGGTTTGCTGCGAACATGCCACGTATCTGTCCTGGTTCATCTGGTTTTACAGTCTCAAGGTCTGTGTGTTCCTCCGATAACGCCTGATGTTCTCTAATATCGTCTTCAATTGGGAAGAAAGAGTCGTAACCGCTGCTATCCCGAAAAATCTTTAGAAATTCTTTGTTTTTCTCTCGGTTTGCGGAGGGTAGCATCAGCAGCATCACGCAGAGGTGGTTCTCAACATCTTGCTTTGTAAATCTATCATCTTTTTCAAGCAGTTTGACACGGTCACCAGAGGCGCGATCCAAAATCTGCCGATATGGGTGTTCTTGATTGCGAAATGCATCCCGCGTTTGTGAATAGATGGCTTTGGTCGGTACGATCCAAAGTAGAAATCCTGTGCCGATTTTAAGCCGCCGCACTGCTTCAACACCTAACAAGGTCTTTCCGCCACCTGTCGGTACTTTCAAGCAGACATGTGGGATCGGTTCGCCAGAGGCAGCTTCACGTGAAATATATTCTGGTATATGGTTTTCACCGTTTTCATCTGGCACGCCCGGTAACCCCGATTTCTCGCGTAAACTCTCCCACGCGACTCGCGGATAATCCTTCGCTGCAGTAGCAAAGGCGGCAGATTGTTCTCTCAAAACTGATGGGAGTGTACTGAGATCAACTGCAGCGAATTCTTCTATTTGCTGACGCGCCGCTTTCAATGCCTCAAGATAACGGTCTAAAGTTTCTAATGCTTGTTGTTGGTAGTCTTTCAGTTCCATTTTATGCGTTAAAGAAGGTATTAAGTGGTGCTTATATTTCTCTCATTCATTTCGTGCCGCATTGCTTCAATCTCTTGCTGCAACGTCTCAATACGTTGGTTTAGTGATTGTATCTCTTTTCCCTGTCTTGCAACAAGGATATGTGGAATTCCGACAGCCACAGCAATCAAAGCAATTAAAGCAATCACAAATGCAAATATTTGATTCAGTCGTCCATCTAATCCTTTAATTTCCTCGCCTAATGTGTTGATTTTTCCGCTTAATCGCTCGTCTAATGTTTTGATTTCCCCGCTTAACTTCTGGTCTAAGGCATTGATTTTCAGATCGACGTATTCCTTAATCTGTTTTTCAGATTTTTCAATAGACTTTTCAACCCTTTCAACAGATTTGTCAATAATGGATTGGATCTTCTCAAAATCGGATTGTTCGAGTTGTGCAAAAGCACAAGTCGTTGAGATAAGAAAACAAAGTGCTAAGAATAAAACCTTTTTCATTTATGTACTCCTTCAGTAAACATTTGATTAAATTAACCCAAGTTGCTACCAACAAGATTTTAGACTTACAGACACCGTTTTTAATAGAGTATAATACACTTCTTGGTAGTTTTTGTAGCACAAACTGCCAGTTTGTGTGGTAAGATGCACAATCTGGCAGATTGTGCTACATAAGTGGCAACTTAGGTTAAATTATAGGATAAAAAACGATAAAATTCAAGACAAGAATGAATGTTATGCAGAAGCATTCAATTGTTGAAATGTACTCATGAAGGAAATAGGGTTTTCAAATTGTTGAGCGTGTGTGATTTATTGACAATTGAATGCTTTTGGCTGTGTATCCTGTACTGTATCATAAAATTTTTAGTTGTTTTTTTTTGGGGTTTTTGACTTTTTTATTAATGTTCTCGATCCCGTAGTGGTATGGGTTTATGGCAGTTTTATGAATTTACGAAATTTTGAAAAAAACAACTAAATGGGTTTTTTATCGTTTTTTTGTTGTGTATTTTTGTTTAGTTTTGTACTGGACTTGTCAGCTGCTTTTATGGTCAACATTATACCTTATGGTTGTGTGAGTTTGTTGTATTTCTTGTTTTGAGAACAATAGATATCATGTATATTCTATTGGGATTCTATTGTTGAAATGTCTTCCAAAAAAGAGGTTTCGTAACAATTGAATGCCTCTGGAATGTTATGCGATTTGATAGATGCTATAGGGGAGTTGGCAGAAGGTGATACCCATAGGTGTAAGTTCTTTTTGACTCATAAACTTATGAGATGCATAGACATAGGCTTTTTTGCCTGCTGCTTTGCATTCCGCAGCTATTTGCTCAGCACGTTTCGCATCTAAAGCAGACTGGTTGCTCTCTAAAAATTTAAGTGTCGGTTCATAGATGAGATAGAAGCGGATGCCTTTTGTTTCACCAAAGCAGTAATTTTCCTGTTTTGCTTTGATCTCTAATTTACTGCCAGTAGCAGCATAAGCGACATAGTTCGCTAAGGTTTGGTATGTGGGAAGTGAGTCACCCGTGAGCATCCCCTCGGTGTCAATCGTTTCACCAAGCGTGCAGTAGGTGAAGGAACCACCGAGTCCTTTCTGCAAGTTTTCATCTTTGGCATTTTCAACGCCTTTGATGACGCGACGGACACGTTCTGCTGTAATGGTGTCAGCATAATCCTCACATTCTATCAAGATAAACTTGCGGTTGCCGCCATCTTCTTTGTTTAATGCCAGGACGGCGTGGGCTGTTGTGCCACTGCCTGCGAATGAATCAAGGATGATGTCGTTTTGGGTTGTACTGTGAAAAATCAACTTCCTTACTAAGTCGGTCGGCTTTACTGTTTCTAAACCGTGGTCAATGCCAAGTATCTCATTTAGCTCAGATTTTCCACTCTCACTTGTTCCAATTTCTTTACTTATAAAACCCCAAAAAGGTTCATAAGCAAAAGAATCCTCTTCGCTTTTGTATATCTTTTCATAGACCCGCTTACCTTCTATGACAATTGACCCACTTTCTTGCAGTTCTCGATATCTGTCTGGGGCAACTTGCCATCTATATCCTTCTTTAGGTTTAATTCCATTAATTTCGTACAGCATCGTATCTCTACGCAGACTGCCGATATTTCTCCGTTGTTGGAATTCTTCTAATCTATATTTTCCTTGCTCATCTTTATAAGGATACTTTTTTTCTGCAGTTGGGTACAAATGAAAACCTGAATGGTCAGTCATTGACTTTTTCCCATAAACTATGATAAGTTCAGTATTGGTCTGAATATTAAATCTTGCTCCACCCATATTTGTGGGTTTTGTTCTGCTTTCCCAGGCTATTCGTGCGAAAAAGCCTTTCTCATCAAAAATCTCATCCATCAGCATTCGTAAATGATGTTGTTCGTTGTCATCAATAGAGATAAAAATTATTCCATCATCAGATAACAACTCACGCAATAGGTGTAAGCGAGGCCACATCATACACAACCACTTATCGTGACGTTCTAAATCTTCAACGTCAATCGGGCTATTTTTCTCAAGCCATGCCTTCATCATAGGACTGTTGACGTTGTCGTTGTAAACCCAATTTTCGTTGCCAGTGTTGTACGGCGGGTCAATATAGATACACTTGATTTTGCCTGCGTATTTCGGGAGGAGTGCTTTTAAGGCGTGTAGGTTGTCGCCGTGGATAATCAGGTTGTCGTCTAATGATGGAGAGTTTTCGATTGTGTGGGATTTGTCTTTGTCTATCTCTAAAGTGCGGAAGGGTACGGTGAGGTGGTGCGCGTATATGAATTGTTTGCCTTTGAAGTCAAGTGTGGGCATTGGTGTTCCTTTGGATAGGTGAATGACTAAATTTTGTTCATATCAATCGGTAATCCTGCGGCGCGCATTCCCTTTGCTAACTTTATCTTCCAGCCATCTGCATTATCAAGCGGTATGTATTCTAAACCCTCAATATCTGATGGTAGTTCAACACCTTCTTCATAGAGAACGCCTATTCTTTTCCTACCTAACTCAGCAAGAAAATATCCAAATTCCAAGATCACGTTTTGACGGGCCCTTGGTTGTAAATTATCTTCTTGACTTTTTGGTGCGCTAATATCATCAGCTGTCAACAAAACAATGGCAAAACCTGCTTCGTCTGCATGTTCTTCAAACTTATCAATGATTGTATGTCCGATTGGTTGTTCGTCAAGTATTATTGCTTCCAAGTCTAGGGCCTCAATGAACCTTGCGATTTTGTGTTTGCCCCCTCATTATGTCCGTGGACGATGAAAATCTTATCGCCGAAGATCCGCTCAGGAGGATCTGGTTCTTCAAACAGTTCAAGTCTGTCTCGGATTCCTTCTAGACTATAGATACTATTTGTCATATTTTCCTTGTAGAAATCTACGTGTTCGTTAAGGTCTGGTATGCCCCAACCCATAACCCCTCTGGTCTCTATTTCATAATCACTAAACTTATAGTAACTTAAATTTTCATATTCATTCTTCAATGACAAGTTATCAAACAATCTGATTAGGAGATCGGTATTAAACTTTGACCAATTTATAGCTTCTTTACCTACTATATCCAAACCAACTTCTGAATCTATTGGTTGGTCTCGAAGTCGTTGCCCTTCATCAATTCGTTCTTGTATTTTCTCTTTTGCTTCTTCTCTACTCACAAGCAGTTTTGGTAGTTTTCTTTCTTCCATAGTTTCTCCATCCAATATTTAGACTGCTACAGGCACGTTGATCTCAAGTTCAATTTTGTTTCGTGTACTGACAAAAATCCAGGCAAGGTTTTGAAGTGTTTTGTGTTTTATAACAATTTATTTTTATCAACACATAATCCAGCAAATTGCATTTCCTGGACTAACTTCAATTTCCAACTGTCACCACTACACATCGGTACACGTAACCATCCTTCAAGAATTGAAGGCAACTCTATTTCTTCTGTGTATAGAGTGCACATTTGCTCGGGTCGTAAATGGTTACAAAGGTAGCCAAGTCGAAAAATAGTGTCTTGTGATGGTCTAGGTTTAAGTTCATCATAAGGGTTGTCTTTTGTCCTGCCAACATCGTCTGGCGTAAGCAAAGTAATTAAAAAGTCTACATTCGTATATGCTTCAAACTTCTCAAACTCTATTCTACTATTCCCATTTGGTTGTTCATTTAGAATAATTGCTTCAAAACCAAGATGCTCTATAAATCTAGCCACAATTTGGTTGGTGTCGTCAGCAAATCCACCCACAATAAGAACTCTTTGGGAAATTTCTATAGGAGTTGGTTGCGGTGATGGCGTGCGGCATCGATCCGGGGTTGAGATATGGGAAGGATTGACTGACAACCCACCTCTAATGATATTGGGAAATCCAAGGACTGACTGTTTTTGGTAGTGTTGGTATTCTTCTACTACTTTTCCTATAATAGTAGACTCATTGAGCATTTGCATTCTAATTCGATTCTTATGCTCAACTACCTCTGCTAATATAGTTTGCATGTTGTGCATTCGTTCTTGATATTCCGCTGCATATGCTATTGCATCAGCATAAATGCGTTTCATTTGTATTTCGCGATCCCAATAACACCTTATTTGAGCCACATCAAAAGACGCGTGGTTTATTAGTTTTTGGCGATCCTGATAACGTCTCACCTCATCAGCAAGAACTTCTCTTACATTTGCATGTGCTATTGCATCAGCATAAATGCGTTTCATTTGTTTCTGCTGATGCAAAAACTTTGTAATAGTGGAGTTTTCCATTTCTTTTTGTAAACTCATTAACCCTGTCACATAAGAATTCGTTAAAACTTCAGAAAGCTTGTAGGAATTTTCCAATTGTTTTTGCTGACGTTGAAATGAAAGTGTTATATTTTCACTGAATCCGCAATGTTTTTCTCGGACATAACTTTTCTCCGTTTCACACTATCAAAATAATTTGCTTACCACCTAATTTTAACGTTATTTTTCAAGAATGTCAACAAAAACGTTTGAACACGGTGTGTAAAGTTTTGGTATTACTCTCTTGACGCTTCTCCTGAATTCTGTTATATTAAAAGACAAGTAATTTGACGGATAAAAGGAAATCCACACTCAACCTAATGCGTAAAACGAACTCACACAAACTGACCGTCGGTTCATTAGTTGCAGAACCAGGCACACAAACCGAAGGACATTTATCTATCGGTATACTCCCAGACGGCACACCAATTCGTGTGCCTATAGTTCTAATCAATGGAAAACAACCGGGAAAATCACTCTATATTCAAGCGATAAGCGATGGAAATGAATTAAACGGCATCGCTGTTGTTCACGAAATCTTACGTATGATTAACCCCGATGAAATAAGTGGAAGTCTTATTATAGTTCCAGTTGTCAATGTGCATGCATTTCATGCAAAACAGGCATACAGTCCAGTTGATAATGTAAAGATGAACCGCTGTTTCCCTGGACGCTCCGATGGCACATCAAGTGAAAGAATTGCAAATCAGTTGTTTGAAAAGGCAATTCGACAAGCTGACTACTGCATTGACCTGCATCAAGGTGGTGTACAACCAATGATTGACGAAGTGCGTGTACGTGTCGGAGAGAAACATAAATGTCACAAGGCATGCCTGACATTAGCACGCGTCTTCGGTATAGGTTATATTTTGGACCAAAGAGGACCAAGGGGCCAACTGGCACAAGCAGCACCCGATATTGGTATACCGACCATTGACCCAGAACTCGGTGGTACACACGGATGGGATACCACCAGCATCAACAAAGGTGTCAAAGGTGTTCTCAACGTGCTTAAACACTATAAATTTATTGATGGAAAACCTGAAATACCTGACAAACAGATCGTTGTTAATAAATTTGTGTCTATCCTCAGTAACAAAGGCGGATTTGTATATTACAAAACCAAATTGTATGATCAATTGGAAGCACGACAACCCATCGCTGAAATTCGGGATGTGTTTGGACAAGTAGTAGAAGTCGTTCGCAGCCCAGCAGAGGGAATATTTTGGTCTCATCCAATTTATCCAATGGTTGCCAGCGGTGGTTTAATCGGTAAAATAGGTACACCTATTAGTTATTTATAAACAAGGACTTACGCATCCCCCCTTGATAAGGGGGGTTAAAAAGTCGTTATTTCAGGTATTTAACCCCCTAAATCCCCATTATCAAGGAGACTTAAGAAGAAATGCGTAAGTCCTGTAAACGTAAGTAGTCCAACGTGAAATGTAAACTCCGAGTACTTCGTAATGTTGATATTTAGGAAAGAACTATATGCATAAGAAAAATCGTAATGACTTTATAGAACAGATGGGTTCTGGTGGTGTAGCAATATTCGCGAACGCACCTGTTACCATGCGTAACCACGACACAGAACATATATATAATCCTGACCCGAATTTTTATTATCTTACAGGCTTTGAAGAACAGGAATCCATTTGTGTGATTGCTCCTGACCATCCTAAACATAAGTATATACTATTTGTCCTGCCGAAAGACGAAAAAGCCGAAATCTGGAATGGTAAACGCGTCGGTGTTAAGGATGCTTGTGTAGTCTATGGCGCAGATAAGGCATATTCCATAAACAAGTTTGATAAAAAGATAGGTAAGTACTTAGAAGATGCTGAACGACTCTATTACACACTCGGTTCTAATAAGCACGTAGATGATGCTCTCCTCCGACGGTTTAAGCAAGCTGTGAAATCGCGTATCCGATCAGGAAAAGGAATTGATACACTTGTTGACCCCAGTCCGATTTTGAGTGAAATGCGATTGATAAAAAATGAGGAAGAATTGCATCGTATCCGTAAAGCTGCAGATATTACGGTAGATGGACATATTGCTGCTATGGTCGCAGCACGACAGGGAATGTACGAATACGAATTGGAAGGGATTGTAGATGCAACCTTCCGCAGCAGCGGGGCAAACGGTTCCGCTTTTCCCACAATTGTCGCAAGTGGCGGAAATGCCACTACACTACATTACACCACGAACAACTGCAAAATCAAAGACAATACACTTGTTCTCATTGATGCTGGCGCAGAATATCAACGCTACTGTGGAGACGTTACCCGCACTTTCCCAGTTAACGGCATATTTACTGAGGCACAAAGGGACATATATCAAATCGTCCTGGATGCACATTACGCCATAATTGATACGATCCGCCCTGGGGTCTCTATTGATGAACCGCATCAGAAATCTATTGAGTTGCTAACAGAGGGCATGTTGAGTCTCGGACTGTTAAAAGGCAAGACGAAAAAACTGATTAAGAAAGAAGCATACAAACAGTTTTATATGTACCGAGTTGGACACATGCTCGGATTGGATGTGCATGATGTTAATTGCGTGCGTGATGATGAAGGTGAATATAAGACTTTTGAACCCGGTATGGTCATGACGATTGAACCCGGACTCTACGTTGCAGAAGGCACAAAGAAAGTACCTACCGAATACCTCGGTATAGGTGTGCGAATTGAAGACGATATACTCGTCACGGAGTCGGGTTGTGAAGTACTCACTGGTGCTGTACCGAAAGAAATTGAGGCTATTGAGGAACTGATGAAAAAGTAAAACACACCTTCCTTATTAGGACTGAATTAAAAGCCAACGTAAATGTATCTATGGTGTAGTTTGAAAATAATTATACACCTCTTCTGTAGGAGCGACCTTTGGTCGCGACCCGGGGAATGCCAAAAGGCATTCATACCGTTGATTTGGAGGTCGCTCCTACCTGTGAAAGTGTGTAATTAATTCCATAATCTACCATAAATTATATCCTTAAATTGATATTATTCTGAGGTAATAATTGAATTACAAACAAAAAGCACTGATATGTGTTCCGATCAGTTTAGTGATATGCATTGTTCTGATGTGGCAGTTTCCCAATGTAGTATCGGATGATGGGGATGTTGCATGGTGGAATAAAGTATTACCTGCGTTATTTGCTATTCTAATTGATGGAGATGTTGTATGGTGGTATAGTGTTTTGCCACCATTGATTGCCATTACATTAGCAGTGATAACAACACGTCTGTTTCTTAGCCTTGGTGTCGCAGTCGGTGTTGGTGTTCTACTTGCTTGGGGTCAGCAAGGATTTTCGTTTAATTCTTTCTTCTCTGAGGTAATATGGTTTGCGCGTGCAGTCACCATTACTAATGATGGAATTGATCTGTTCAATTTATGGGTGATTCTGTTTGTGCTTTTCATGATGTCAATGATTACAGTTGTTATTGCATCGGGGGGTATTGGGGGGGTAATCTCTCTGTTATCTCACTTGGCAAAGGGAGCACGTTCAACGCAGTTCATCACTGCAATAATGGGAACGTTGATTTTCATCGGCGACTATAGCAATGCGATGCTGGTTGGTCCTACGATGCGCCCCATCACTGACAAGTTCAAAGTAAGTCGGGAGAAGTTAGCATATATTGTGGATTCTACAAGTGCGCCGATCGCTGGACTTGCTTTTGTAAGCACCTGGATCGGTTATGAGGTAGGGTTGTTTAATGACGTGGCTAAAACCATTGGTTTAGAGAGTGATGGATATTCAATGTTCTTTGACGCGCTACCGTTCCGATTCTATTGTATATTGACGATATTGTTCGTTATCATAAATACTATCAGTGGTCGTGACTATGGGATGATGCGACGGGCACAGATGCGAGCAAGGGAAACGGGTAATGTTGCAGAACCTGATGCGAAAGTCATGGGAAACATTGCAGCGGAGATACAAACAGGAAACATTAAAGCACAAATTCTTTCTGCAGTGATTCCTCTTATCCTTCTTTTTGGTATGATTCTAAGTGGGTTGTGGATAGATGGACATAGGAGCGAATTTCTTGAGGGGTTAGCAACAAATGAAAAGGAAAAAGCTTCTCTTTTTTCTTTATCAATGTGGAAATTTGTGCTTTCTAAACCCGTTTATTTACTTGATTCTTGGCGTGATGCACTTTCAAATGCGAATAATGTCAAAATACTTGCCACTGCTGCAATTACATCGTTTTTTGCTGCGATTATTTGTGCAAGATTACTTTCAAAAATGGCGTTTTCAGATATTTGGAAAGCAGTGAAGGAAGGTTTATCTGGAACGCTTTTACCGATTGCGATAATCCTTTGTGCTTGGGGGATTAAAGCGAGTTGTGATAAACTGATGACCGGACAGTTTATCGCGTCTATAATTAGTGATGTCGTTTCTCCGTTGTGGTTTCCGGCACTTGTTTTCATTGTCGCGTCCATTACATCATTTGCAACAGGAACGAGTTGGGGAACGATGGCGATTTTAATCCCGACCGCGATCCCAGTGGCTTTTGTACTTGATAACAATGCCTATGGGCTCACAACAATCATCTGCTTAGGTGCGGTGCTGGACGGTGCGATTTTTGGCGACCACTGTTCACCTATTTCCGACACAACCATTTTGAGTGCGATTGTCAGTAGCTGTGATCCGATGCATCATGTACGGACACAGATGCCGTATGCCCTAACTGTTGCAGTCATTGCATTAATTTGTGGCTACCTTCCAGCAGCTCTCGGATTGTCATCTTATATCGGTATATTGATTGGCGTTGGAATCATAATATTGTTGTTTTTTATCTTATCTCGATTACGACCAGATTAAATGTATTTACATGTATAGGCTCTTACATGTATATTGTCCTACTAAAATATATTGTCTTACTAAAACCTGAAAGCAAATATGGAGGTACTTATGTCAACTGCAGCAGTGCAAACCTACCTTAATCCTGAAGAATACCTTGCTTTTGAGCGAAAAACTACTACAAAACATGAATACCTGAAAGGAAAAATAATCGCAATGTCTGGAGCAAGTCGCACACACAGTCTTATTACTGGAGATATTTTTGGGGAACTCCGCGAACAATTGAAAGGACAAAAATGTGAAGTTCATGCAAGTGATATGCGAGTTAAAATAAGTTCAATTCATTCTTATTTTTATCCAGATGTTGTTGTGGCTTGTGATGAACCAAAATTTGAAGATAATGTATTTGATTCTCTCCTTAATCCAAGAGTTGTAATAGAGGTACTTTCACCATCAACTGAATCTTATGACAAAGGCGAGAAATTAGAGTTTTACCAGCAACTTGATTCCCTTCAAGAGTGTCTACTTGTGTCACAAAAGCATATTTCTGTTGAACATTACCAACGACAGAATTCAGAATGGGTATGTAAAGAGTATTGTGAATTGGATGATGTAGTGTCGTTGCGCTCAATTCAATGTGAGTTCCACTTGCGAGACATTTATGCGCGCACTGAATTGGCAATGAATACGACTCAATAGTTTTATTTCGTTTGTAAAACAAAGTTTATCCTACAGTTGCGAGAACGACGCGTTTTATCCCCGCATAGTCTTTGATGAACTGAAAATCCTTATATGCAGATTGTTCCTGAATCAAGGCTGCTACTTGTTCTGATTGTGTATCCCCGATTTCAAAGATGAGTTTGCCTTCAGGTAATAGATAGTGTGGTGTTTCAGCAATTAGATTGCGTATGATGGTTAACCCATCATTGCCGGCGAACAGCGCGCCGTGCGGTTCGTGCTCTCGAATCTCTGGACTCAAGTCATTGAGTGTGCCGTTGTTTACATAAGGTGGGTTGGAAACGATCCAATCAAAACTTTTCTGTTTTAGGGTTTTTATCGGTTCAAAGAGATCACCTTGTAAAAGATGAATACGATCTTCACATCCATGATTATCTATGTTTTTTTTTGCTACCACTAACGCATCTTGAGAGATGTCTGTAGCAGTAATTTCCCATTCTGGTTTGTTTACTGCGATTGCCGTTGCGATAACGCCACTTCCTGTACCGATCTCCAGCAAATGTTGAGGTGTGTTCTTATCAACATTAAGAATTGTTTCCACGATGAATTCTGTTTCTGGTCGCGGGATAAGTACGCGCTCATCAACGTAAAAATCAAGTGACATGAACTCTTTGTGGTTTGTAATGTAACTGATAGGTGTTCGTGCGATCCGTTTCTTGATGATTTCTCGGAATACACTAAGGTCATTCTGGAATACGGGCATATCAAAATGCAGATAGAGTTGCAGCCGGCTTTTTTTAAGAGTGTGTCCGAGTAACACCTCAGCATCTAAACGGGGGTTCGGAATGTTGTGCCTTTCAAAGTAACCTGTTGTCCACTCAAGGAGTTCAAGCACATGCCAGATTTTAGTAGCCATAAATTCTTATACTGTTTTTGATACAGACTACAAAGCGATATTCTTAGTTCATTCTTATATATCAATTAGGTTGCAATTAGATTCCTTCACTTTTTAGCTTTTCAGCTTGGTCTGCGGTAGTCAATCGTTCAATAAATGAATCTAATTCACCATCTAATACGGCATCTAATTGATGTGAGCTAAATTGGATCCGGTGGTCAGTTACTCTTGATTGTGGGAAATTGTATGTGCGAATTTTTTCGCTTCTGTCTCCACTACCGACCATAGATCGTCTTGTTTCGGCGCGTTCGCTGTCCAGTTGTGCTTGTTTTATTTCTTGAAGACGTGCGCGTAGGATTTTCATGGCTTTTGAGCGGTTTTTGTGCTGTGATTTTTCGTCCTGTTGCGTAACAACCAAACCTGTTGGCAGGTGGGTGATGCGGATGGCAGAATCGGTTGTATTGACACTTTGACCGCCTGGTCCTGAGGATCGGTAGGTATCAATTCTTAATTCTGTTGCTTCATCTATTTCAATATCAACTTCTTCAGCTTCTGGTAGGACAGCGACGGTGACAGCAGAGGTGTGAATTCTTCCGCTTGTTTCGGTTGTTGGTATTCGTTGGACGCGATGTATTCCGCCCTCATATTTGAGTAGACTGTATGCGGAATTTCCTTCAATGGAAAAAACCACCTCTTTTAACCCTTTTAACCCCGTTGTATTCGCATTGAGCATCTCAACTTTCCAACCCTTTCTTTCTGCATATCTGGTATACATACGGAAGATTTCAGCAGCAAATAGACTCGCTTCCTCACCACCTGTACCCGCTCTAATTTCTATAATGACGTTTTTTTCGTCATTCGGGTCTTTTGGGACCAACAGCATTTTAAGATTATCAGTGAGTTGTTCTTGTTGGTTTCTGAGAGCGTTCAACTCCTCTTGTGCTAACGCAAGCATGTCTGCATCTTTTTCATCTGCTAACAGTGATTGTGTATCTTCAATTGCAGTTTCTAATTGCAGATAGTCTTTATATGCAGAAACTATTGGAGAAAGTTCGGCATGCGTCTTTGAGAGTTCTTGCAGTCGTTTTGGATTGGAGATTTGTTCAGGATCACTTAATGATTTTTCGACATCAATAAATTTCTCTTGAATATCTTTGAGTTTATCAAACATTTAATATCACTTCACTGGTTGTTTGGAATATCCGTGTATGGTGTGCAATATTTGCGTACATAGATTCGTAAGTAAAAGAAAAGAATTAGAGTTTCTCTTACTAATATTGTTATGGTCAGTACCCCATAAGACTAACATTTTTTGCTTACGATTTTTCCGTTATGCCGTATCGTTTCCTGAAACTTTCAACGCGTCCAGCAGTGTCAATAAATCTTGTTTGTTGACCCGTAAAAAAAGGATGGCATTTTGAACAAACGTCAATCCTCATATCTGACTGAACAGAAACCGTTTTAATTGAAGCACCACATACACAGGTGATAGTGCATTCCGTTGTTTCTGGATGGATTTCAGGTTTCATATTTTCACTCCTTCATTGAATGTAAATTTATTTCCCCGTTCTGATAGATTTCGGACGTGGTTTTGTCGTTTGTCCTACATCAGCGGTCATCATTTCAAGAAATTCGTCATTCGTTTTGTTCCTACCGAATTCACGAATTAATAGTTCCATGGATTCGGCCATACTCATCTGACTGATAAATTTTCGTAGCACCCATACCTTGTTAAGTACGTCGCGTTCTAATAATAGTTCTTCACGTCGTGTTTTGGATTTTTCTAAATTGATTGCGGGGAAGATCCGTAGTTCTAACAAGGTGCGATCCATGTGGATTTCCATGTTTGCTGTTCCTTTAAATTCTTCATAGATGTGTGTATCGGAACGACTTTCAGTATCAACGAGTACGGAAGCGAGGATGGTAAGGCTTCCACCTTCCTCGAATTTGCGTGCAGCACCACAGAATCTACGGGGTTCCACAATTGCCATAGCATCTAATCCGCCAGATAGGGTTCTTCCGCTGTGGGGTGCTGTCATATTGTGTGCTCTTGCCAGACGTGTCATACTGTCGAGTAGGATGACAACATCTTGTCCGCATTCAACCATGCGTTTTGCTTTTTCAATAGCCATTTCTGAGACTTGGATGTGTCGTTCTGGGGGTTCATCAAAAGTAGAACTGATAACTTCTCCCTTGACTGTTCGTATGACATCCGTGACCTCTTCTGGGCGTTCATCAATTAGTAGAAAGATCAGGAATACTTCTGGATGATTAGCTTCAATCCCGAGCGCGATGTTTTTCAGTAGAGTTGTCTTACCACTAAATGGGGGAGCAACGATTAGACCGCGTTGGCCTTTTCCGATTGGGGCGAAAAGGTCAATCATACGCGTGCCAAATTCTGAAGGGTTATGTTCCAATTTTAATTTCTCGTACGGGAATACAGGTTGAGGTGTGTCAAAGGGTGTTCTTTTCTTTACTAATTCAGGGGGTTCACCGTTGACTTTTTCTATCTGTAACAAAGCAAAATAACGCTCAGTCTTGTTTTCCGATTTCTTAGGTGGACGTACCAAACCCTCTACAATATGACCTGTTTGCAAACCGAACAATCGTATCTGTGAAGATGAGACGTATATATCCTCATCACTTTGCAAATAATTAGATCGAGGCGATCTTAGAAAACCGAAGTTTTGGTCACTGTCATCTAAGATTTGCAGTACGCCTTTTCCGTAAAGCGGTATGTTTTTATCTGATACTGCTTTAAGGATGCGTGTTATAAGTTCATCCTTTCGGTATGAATTATAATCATCAATACCATAGGATTGTGCCATGGTATTTAGTGTGGAAATCTCCATATCTTGGAGCTTGCCTATTTCCAAGCTCTCCATATTATTGTTTACTCCTCAGTAATACCTTCCTCCACTTGACAATTCAACACAGGTTGTTTCTGTGTGTTGGAAATCGTAGCAACGGAATCAGGTGAAAACAAATGAATCAGACAGAACGTATTATAATGACGTATGACTGTCGTAAATATATACTAATGATAATTGATATAATGACTCTGTAGTGTATTATTAGATAGAATTATATTGGCATTTTGTTACGTTACATATATTGTTGGAGAATTATGCATTAGGAATCGTGCATAAACATGACCTGCAGCACATTCGAATAGTTTTTGGAGGGTTGCTACCTGATAATAGCAGAATTTAAGATTTATTTTATGGGGTCCGATTGCAAGCGTTGGCAGGAATTTGACATCCTTTTTCAGTTGGGACTTAATATTTGTCCGATTGCTCAAACCGTTCTAATGTATATTATACACGATTTTCAGTTATTCGTCAAGTTTTTTTATCAAAAACTTTAATATATCAATTAATTGTCACCTATTTTTGTTTGAAATTGTATAGAAGGTTGTAAGTACATTCAAAAAATGCACTTACAACCGAACCACCTATTCACTGTTGTCTTTTAGGGGTTGTAACCTACGGCGGATTTTCGCATTGTATTTATCTTTTTCTAAGAAACTCTCCCACAGAGCAATGGCTTCATCGTTATAGCCTTTTGAAACGTAGTAATCTCCAAGGGCGATAACTGCGATCTCTGAACGCGGGTCTTTCTCAATTGCTTTTTTGAACGCTTCAACTGCTATTTCCTCGTCACCTTTGAGGAGTGCAAATTCACCTTTTGCATAGGAAAGTAGTGCATGCTCAGGATATTGGTTTGTGATGTCGTCAAGCATAGTTTGTGCGTCAGCGTCTCGTCCCTGCTTAAAAACAGTAATTGCTGCAAGGATCAAACCATATCCGTGCTGATGCTTCAAAATCTCTTTTTCTACTTTATTATCGGTTTTTTTCAGGAGGCGTTCCGCGACTCTTGCGGCAGCTTTATACTTAATTTGTGCTTTGCTATATTCTCCGTATTTATAGCACACATCGCCAAGGGTTTTTAAAGCAACAAAGGAATTACTTTGCTTCTTGGCAAGGTCATCAAAAATGACCGCATTCTCACTATCTTTGAGACGATAGTGTAATACTTCAGCAAGACTTTGCAAGGCATCAGTGTCTTCAGGATTTAATGCAACAGCGCGTTCAAATGCCTCTTTTTCTTTTTCATACTCACCGAGTTTTTGATAAGTTTTCCCAATATTCCAATATATTTGTACATCTTTATTGCGATTGATTCCAACTATAGATTGAAAGGTTTCAAGTGCTTTTTCATATTCCTCATTCGTATACTGATTCTGTCCAGTTGCGATTACGGCATCAACAACTTTACTATCTTTGCTTGCAGCTTTTTTTAGAACTTCTGCTGCCTTTTGATGCATTCCAAGTTTTCTGTAACAAATTGATAGGCTTAAGTAGTTGTGTGGTTTTATTTTTGCTTTCTCTGCCTCAGCCCTTGCGATTGCATCAAAGTACAACGCCCCTGCATCTCGATAGTTTTCATCTTGGTATAAAAATTTAGCGATCATCAATTCAGCATCGTAATATGTGCCTTGCTCATCTCCTGCGATTGTAGTTCCGCCGCCAAAGCTTCCCATGACTTCTTCGGCACTTACTCCGAAACCGGAATCTGCCATAACAACTTTTGGTTTCAAGACGGGACTTTGTTGAGAATTTCTGGGTCTATCTCGGTCGCGTCGTTCCTGTTGTCTGATAATTGCACGTCCGATCTGTGTATCTTCAGGATTATCCGGTTCGGGAATCTGTGCGTTAAGTTCGGTCAGTTCCTGTTTTGCTTTCTCAATATCGGATTCTGCGCCTTCAAGTTTTCCATATTTCTTCACCATTGTCTGAAGTGTTTGTTTTGCTTCATCATCACTATTAAGATAATTACGTTGGATTCGTGCTTTATTCACAAGTGCTTGTGTGGCGCGCGGGCTTTGTGGGTTTCGGTGTGCGAAGTTATCAAAAACTTCTACAGCTTGCTCATACTTTTTCCCATCTTCATAACTTTTTGCTAACATCAATTGTGCCTTGTGACTCAAATTCAGATGTGGAAATTGATTGACGATTGTATCGAATTGGGTTTGTGCTTCATCGTAATTTCCTTGTCTATAGTGATGCATTCCAAGTTCATATCGTGCTTCTGCGGTTTCATTGCTTTCAGGTGCTTGAGCGATGAGAGTTTCATAAGCTTTGACACCTTTCGCTGGCTGTTTAATGTGTTTGAAGTAGAGTGTGCCTATTGCCAGTTGTGCCTTTCTGGCATCAAGAGTGCCTGGTTTGGTGTCAACAACGTTTTGGTACGCCTCTAACGCACCACGGTAATCTTTTATCTCTACTAATTTATCACCAGCGTCTAATGCGTTACCGGATAAACAACCAGTATAGACTGCTGTTAGAACAACTAAGGCAGTAAGTAGGCTGTAGTTAACATATTTCATTGTTTTTCTCCTTTCTTTAGAAATTTAATTATTAGAATTTGAAATTTAATTATATTAGAATGAATTTACATCTGCACACTGGAATCCACAAGACTCGGTATGGAAATTTGCTCATATATCCGTAATACCTGTTATTTAGAGACTATGGTTTATTCTAATACATCTGTCTCGCAGCACATTGGTCAATTAGGTCTAAAACTTCTTGGCGAGTATAACCTTCATTCTCAATAAGTTTGTCACAATCAACACTATTTTTTTCCTCCGGTCCTTTCCCCGCTTCAAGAATGGAGTTTGTCAACCAACTTGTTCGTATCCCGTTGACCCCTGAGGTATAGTTTGTATCGTATTCACCTTTGACAAGTCCGACAAGTTGGTCAACCTTATTGCGCGGGTATCCTTCGGGGCGCGGATATGAAAGGTCTTCTGTTTCTCCACCTTTTGGGGTAAAACGGATTCCGTTCTTGATTTCTATAGTGCCTTGGTCACCTTCAAGAATGACCCACTCTTCAAATCCGACACGTGTGTTCCCCATAATAGTAATTGTGCCTTCTGCACCGTTGTCAAGTGTTACGTCTGAGTATGAGTTAATCTCAACGAATTTCGGCACGAGATTCCCATCATTGTCTTCAAATTTCATGTCGGTTGTGCCATAAACTTTGGCAGGTAATCTATTTGTCATCCATAGGAAAATATCCTGCAGGTGACTTCCTGAGTCATTCGGTTGTCCACCACCAGAGAAGCGGGGATCCCCTCTCCATCCACCGGCACCCCATCGTTGTGCCATGTAGACTTCAAATTTCTGTAGTTTTCCTATGCGTCCATCTGCGATTGCAAGTCTTCCCGTTATGTAGGTATTATCGTAATGCCGTTGGTATCCGCCGACGAGATGTAATTCGCTGCCAAGTGCAATTTTTGTTATAGTAATCGCGTCTCCGACGATATTTGCCATCGGTTTTTCTACGATGACATGACAACCTGCACGCAGTGCGTATTTCACATGAATGTCATGCAAGGAATGTGGTGAGAAGACACCGACTATATCTAAGTCTTCGTGATTGAGCATCTCAATAAATTCATGTTCACCAAGGTAGCGTGTAAGACTATTAGGTTCGTAATCTTCTACACGTTGCTGTAGTGCGTTTTCTAATGCGTCTAAGCTACCCTCATGGGCATCTGCGGCAGCGACGACTTGGCAATCCGGGCGTGTTGCAAATCCCATTGTGTTTCCTCGTCCTGCACCACCAGGTCCAATCACACCAACTCTTAATATATCGTTCTTACTTGCCATTATTTATGTCTCCAGGATAGGTCAAAAAATTGTAGTTATGTTAATTCGTATACTCATATACAGGCAATGTGACAGTTCGGATGGGTTGCTGCTGATTCCAAACAATTTGTTGTAAACGGTCAACAACTTTAGGTAAGAAGAATTGTTCTCCAGTTTCAAGATTAACACGGGCTGGGACATTCTCAATTAAGTAAAACTTACCGGCCATTGCAAGGGCGTATGTAACTTTTTGCTCAATTAAGATTTCATCCCAAACTTCTTTGTTAGACATTTTTCCATACTTATCCACTAAATACTTTAAATAATTTTCTGAGAGGATCATAAAATTCATCAACCACGCGTTCTTTCAATGGTATAATTGCATTATCTGTAATCGTGATGTGTTCCGGACATACTTTTGTACAGCATTTTGTGATGTTACAGTACCCGATACCGTCCTCACCTTTCAATTCTTCCAAACGATTTTCAGTGTCTATTGGGTGCATTTCTAATGATGCAGCATAGACCAAGTAGCGAGGACCGATAAACTCTTCATGAAGGTGATGTTCCCGTAGAACGTGGCAGACATCTTGGCAGAGAAAGCACTCAATACATTTTTTAAACTCTTGTATATGATCTATATCAACTTGTTCCATTCGCCATGTGCCATCTTCAGCATCTGGTGGTCTTGGTGTGAAGGGTTTCATTTTTTCTTTAACCTTATAGTTCCAAGACACGTCTGTAACGAGGTCTTTGATGATAGGAAATGCGCGCATCGGTTCAACGGTGACAGGTTGGTCAAGGGGTAAATCGTTAAGGCGCGTCATACACAATAACTTAGGATTGCCGTTTACTTCTGCAGAACAGGATCCGCACTTCCCTGCTTTACAGTTCCATCGGACAGCGAGGTCATTTGCTTGTTCTGCTTGGATGCGGTGGACAGCGTCTAAAACGACCATCCCTTCGGAGACCTCTGTTTCGTAATCAACGTATTGTGCGTTGTCGGCATCCCCGCGCCAGATTCTGAAAGTTGCTTTTGCCATTTTAGTTTCTTTCCGTTGTATATTGCCTATCCCATTTCATCAATAATCTGTTGATATTCTTCGGCCAATTTAGGAATAGGTTCTCGTCGGATTTCCATCGTATCGTCGTCAGCCTTTCTAAGGATAGTGTTATATTTTCCTGCACCCGGTTCCTCTTTTTCTGGGTAGTCATCACGTGAATGCGCACCAATACTTGCTCTACGTTCAAGGGCTGCAAGTGCGATCGCTTCTGAAACTGTGAGTAAACAGTCAAGATCGAGTGCAGTATGCCATCCCGCGTTGTATTCCCGATTGCCGATTGTATGGACATTCTCAGCTTTTTCACGCAAATTCTGAATTTCCTCCAATGCTTGTGTAAGGCTGTCTTGACTACGTGCGATTCCCACTAATTCCTGCATCTTGTCTTGAAGTTGTGCCTGTATTTCGTAAGGATTATCTCCCTCTTCTGTGTTATCAAAAGGTTTTAGCACATGTTTTGCTATTTCTTCTATTTCACTCTCTTCAAGCGGCACATCGCCATTTTCTTGAGCAAATTGTGCAGCATATTCCCCAGCTCGTTGTCCGAATACAAGTAAGTCAGACAAAGAATTCCCGCCGAGTCGATTCGCACCGTGTAAACCTGCTGCACATTCACCTGCTGCGAACAGACCGGGAACACACGTCATTTGCGTATCGGCATCAACGCGAATGCCTCCCATAATATAGTGAGTTGTGGGACCTACCTCCATCGGTTCTTGTGTAATGTCGATATCTGCAAGTTCCTTGAATTGATGATACATACTCGGTAATTTTCTTCGGATATGTTCCGCAGCGTTTGGAATTTTCTCCTTAATCCATGCGATGTCTAAGAACACCCCACCGTGTGGACTGCCTCTGCCTTCCTGAACTTCTCTAACGATGCACCGTGCTATATGGTCACGAGTCAACAATTCTGGAGGTCTCCGTGCGTCTCTATCACCTTGTGTATAACGCCAACCTTCTTCAGGGTTGTCTGCAGTTTGGTTTACATAGAGGTCGGAAATATCGTCGAACATGAAACGTTTGCCTTCGCTGTTTTTGAGGATACCGCCTTCACCACGAACTCCTTCTGTAACTAAAATACCTCTGACACTGGGCGGCCAAACCATACCTGTTGGGTGAAACTGGACAAATTCCATGTCAATCAGTTCGGCACCCGCGTGGTATGCAAGGGAATTTCCATCGCCAGTATACTCCCAACTGTTGCTTGTGATTTTGTATGCTTTCCCGACCCCTCCTGTTGCTAATACAACTGCTTTTGCGGAAAAGATTTTGAATCGTCCTTTTTCACGCTCGTAACCGAAAGCTCCTGATACCCTATCTCCCGTTTTGAGGAGTGAAACGATGGTATTTTCCATGTGGACTTCAATACCTTGATGAATGCCGTGATCTTGCAAGGCACGAATCATCTCCAAACCTGTTCTGTCGCCGACATGTGCAAGACGTGGATACTGATGTCCACCGAAGTTTCGTTGTAGGATACTACCATCCTGTGTGCGATCGAAGAGTGCACCCCATGCTTCAAGTTCACGGACGCGATCGGGTGATTCTTTGGCGTGGAGTTCTGCCATCCGAGCGTTAGAAAGATACTGCCCGCCGCGCATTGTGTCTGCAAAATGCACACGCCAACTGTCTCTTTCATCTACATTTGCCAAGGCAGCAGCTACTCCGCCTTCCGCCATCACAGTGTGCGCTTTTCCAAGCAGAGATTTACAAACCAATCCAACTTTTAGATCGCCTGTGGATGCCTCAATTGCGGCGCGTAATCCTGCACCACCTGCACCGATTATCAATACATCATATTTGTGCGTTTCGTAAGATGTCAAACTAAAGTATCCTCTCTAAGACATTGTTTAAAATGTTATGTAATCTTGCCAGCCTGTAACTGCGATTGTGCGGACATACAAATCAGAAAAACCGACCCATAACAGACTCATCCATGCCCAGAGCATGTGTCGTTGATTGAGACAACTCACACAGTTATACAAATTTCGGCGTACGGGTGCTTTGGATAGCAGGTCAACTATTCCGCCGACCAAGTGACGTAATGAGTGACATCCAAAGGTATAACCACCTAAAAGGACCACATTCACCGCCAATATGATAGTACCTATTCCAATGCCAAAGGTCTTTCCACCGTTTCCATCGTCAAACCAGAGTGCTTCCCAAACATCATAAGCGAGAATACCTACAATAACGATTGCAACATAAAGGAAATACCTATGAATATTCTGGATAATCAATGGGAACGAATGTTCACCGCGATAACCTTTTCTTGGTTCTGATACTGAGCATGAAGGTGGGTCTGCCCAAAATGCCTTATAGTATGCCCCGCGGTAATAATAACAAGTAAAACGAAATCCAAGGGGTGCCCATAAAATGAGGACTGCCGGGGTAATTACCCCAGGCATCCATGCGGGCATTGCTCCAAACCAACTGTGATCATTAGAATGCTCAGATGTGCCAAAAAGTAGTGGAGAATAAAAAGGTGTCAAATAAGGAGCGTTCTCAGGTAAAAAATGGTTTCCTTCAAAAACTCGAAAAGTCGCATAGACGATAAACACACCTAACCCGATAAATACTGCTAAAGGTTGTACCCACCAGGTGTCTTTTCGCTGGGTTTGGAAAGGCCGGTGTTCAGTTAATGTCAGTTCTGGATGTGCCATAGACAATTTTCCCTTCTATTTCTTATAGGATACCACATTTGAAAAATAAGTGCAAGCAGGATATAATCGGTTTGGATATTAGGTTTTTCTTTCACATGAATCTGCCTTAATACTGTTGATGTGCAGCGTAAACTCTTGGTTTTATTTTAGTATATTGTAGCATGAAGCAAAATCTATGTCAAATTAACGAAAACTAAATAACCTTGAGACTTAAATGCCTTTTTACAATGCTAACGTATGCGTCAACGGTTCCCAACCTAACAACCGCTTTGCTTTTGAGAGATTGATTTCCTTTTGTTCATAATCTCCTGCAATGAAAACTGCGTCAAATCCTTCATGTTCAACCGAAATTGCAGCAAGATAGGCGCGCGCCAAGTCTTCTTCATCGGTCCACCAGATATGCACAGACGAGTCTTTCGGTTGGTTGCGGCGTTCTAACCACTGCTCCCGTGTAGATGGACCTGTAATACGTAGCGCGATGAGAGACATGCCGTGTTCACGGGCAAAGTATTCACAAACCTGTTCACCAAAACTTTTTGTTAATCCGTAAACGCCTGGATTGTCTCTTGGAACGATGTTTTCATAGGGAAAACTGTTACGAGTGCGTTCATGCACGGTGAAGGTGCTGGTGTAAACACCGTGACGAATTCCCGCTTCCTTCGCAGCATGAAGTACGATATGTAGTCCCTTTGCATTGACATCGTAGTTTGCAACGATGTCTGGGAAATCTGCGATAGATGAACGGTCACTTGTAGGACGCAACATTACCATATAGACAAATGTATCCATCCCTTGCAACGCTTCCTGTACGATATCCGCATCGGTAACAGACCCTTGAATGTATTCAACGGAAGCATCTTTAGGTGGAGATAGATCAAGCACGCGGAAATTGTGATGTTCTTTCATATAGGGGAGTGTCATAGTTCCGACGTGTCCAGAACCACCTATCAGTAGAACGTTCATCGTGTTTCCTTAAATTCTGTTAGTATTTTCTGACTTATCTGTATGTTTTAAATATCGTAAATTGAAAGAATTGCTGTAATGGGGTTGTTTACGGTATATTAGAAAAATCCCAGAGCAGTATCGTGCCATCTGTCCGACTACTTGCAAGTATTTTTTCATCTGGACTGAATGCCAAACTTGAAACACCACCTGTATGCCCTTTGAGCGTTTTAAGGTGTTCGCCGGTGTAAGCATCCCAAACACGGATTTCACCGAACTCAGTCCCACTAACGATAAGATTTCCATCAGGACTGAATACTACACTTGAGACCACAACATCATGTCCTGTGAGGGTTTTGATGAGTTCTCCAGTGTGAACATTCCATAATCGGACTTCCTCACCGTTACTGTATGTGCTTTCATAACCCATCCAATGCCCACTGGCACTTGCGATAGTGTTTCCATCTGGATTGAAAACCACGCTATTGACTACAGACGTATGCCCGGTTAAAGTTCTTATGTGCTCACCGGTGTTGGTATTCCAAAGACGGATTTCCTGTCCCTCACATGTGCCCTGATCCTCCCCTCTTCCGTGATATACCAACCTTCCACTACCACTGGCAACAATGTTCCCATCAGGGCTAAAAGCGACAGTGTTGACGTTTTCTGTATGTCCTGTGAATGTTTTGAGAAGTTCACCGGTATTGGCATTCCATAAGCGGATGGTTCTGTCGTTGCCTCCACTGGCGATAGTGTTTCCATCCGAGCTGAAAACTAAACTATTCACCGAAGCCGTATGTCCCATCAAGGTTTTGATATGTTCACGTGTATTGGCATTCCATAAACGGATGGTTCTGTCGTCACTTGCACTGGCGATAGTGTTTCCATCCGGACTAAAAACGACGCTGCTTACCAAATCCGTATGTCCTATCAGCGTTTTGAGGAATTGCTTAGTGTGAGGATCCCATAGGTGAATGTTGTTCCCACTACAACTAACAATAGTGTTTCCATCTGGACTGAAAGCCACACTTCTGACTGAACCAATATCTCTTGCAGTGAGTGAACCTATATCCTCTGAGCTTATATTTTGAGCATTTCGTATAGATATACCCCACTCTCTTACAATCGCGCATGTCCTTCCATCGGGATTGAAAGCTGCGCTGATCGCAGGAACTCGAAATTCATCAATGTATTCTCCAGTGTTGACATCCCATAAGCAGATGCCATCCGCGCCAGCACTCATGAGCGTTTCCCGTTTGGACTGAAAGCCACGCTGTTGACAGACTTCGTATGTCCTTCAAGATATTTGATGAATTCACCCGTGTGGGTATTCCATAGGCGGATGGTTCCATTACCACTGCCGCTGGCGATCATATTTCCATCCGGACTAAAAACGACACTGTTGACATCGCGACTTGAATGTGATGTATTGGGCAGATCGGGAAGACGGTAGACTAAAAACGACACTGTTGACATCGCGACCCTCAAAATCTTCAAAAGCCGTACGTTTTTTGAGAGTTTTGAGGAGCTCGCCAGTCTGAACATCCCACAAGCGGATATTGCTGTCCCATTCATCTCCACTACTTGCGAGCGTTTTTCCATCCGGACTGAAACTTAAACTCAAAGTAGTATAGGGACCTCCAAATGATTTAAGCTGTTCGCCTGTTTGGATATCCAATAATGTGATTCCTGGGCACAGACCTTCTTCACATGCACCACCACTTGCGATTATTTTACCATCTGGACTGAACGCGACACTACGTACCCACTCTTGTAGGGTTGGCAAAGTTTGCTTGCGTTTTCCTGTTTTTACGTCCCACACCAAGATGCCTCCACTGCCATAGCCACTAATGATAGTACTTCCATCTGGACTGAACGCGATACTGCTAACAGGTCCTATATGTCCAGTCAGCAGTGTCACCTCTTGATACGTTTCCATATCATAAATCCAGATCCCGATGCTTGTCTCCGCTGCTAAATACTTACCATTCGGTGAATATTCAATCTCGTTTATAATGCCTTTCCCAAGACGCGCTATTGCGCCCTCCGGCAAACTCATTCGTGTGGTGTCTGCTGCAAATGAGTTTAATGAAATGGGCAGTAAAAAAATAAAGAACACTATGAATAAAGGGATGGTGGTTTTCTTCATGAGATAAGCCTCCAATTCAACATAAATTGAGTGTTATCCTTTATAGGCGTAGGCGCGATGCTGAATCCGCAAATCAAAGTTGTCGTCTGGGTCCCACGTTGGCATATCGGGTGGCACTTCGTAGGCGAACTGCTCCGTATCTGATTGATATGGGTTGGTGCTGCGTTCATGCAGCGCGCGTTGATACATTTTACACCGCTGCGTCAGGAATTCTGTTTGCCACCACTTATAACGTGTGTTCCATCTCGGTGTCCGCTGGTCAAAGTAAATGACTCTGCGAAGTGTATCGCTTGTGTTTATTTTACTGCCATGCAAGACTTTTGTATGATGGAGTAAAATATCGCCTGGTTCTACTTCTGCTGGTATTGCATCGGGACGTTCAAAATTCGCCACACCCTTTTCAATCTGTTCCTGTGCTTCTTCAATACTCCAAAGATGGCTCTTTGGAATAACCCACACGCATCCGTTGTCAACGGTGGAATGATCGATGTATATGTCAACATTGAAAATTGGATGGTTTTCCCGGATGGTATTGCCATCCCGGTGCCATCTGACAGAGGAACCGTTTTTCGGTAATTTAAAGACGAGTGACTCCCAGCACGGAATAAAATCAGGTCCGATAATCCGGTGCAGTAAATCTCCGATAAAAGGATGTCCGAGCAAACGAAGTGAAAATTCGTTTGGATGTGAGTGCAGATAGGTGAGATAGTAAGGAATGCCTTCTGGTCCACGCATGCACCATTCATCTGCTGGTCCGCCATCTAAAATCTCATCAATCAGTCGTTGGCTTTCTTGCTGTATGACAGCGAGCTCATCTGGTTGGATAACACCTTTAAGAATAAGATATCCATTTTCGCTGAAAAATTGAATTTCGTTGTCAGTAATTTTTTGCATAATCTTTGCCTTGTAAAATTGGATTAGAATCTCAATAAAGTATAACTGAAATTTTTACAAAAGTCACGCTATTCTTGGCAAATGTCAGGGTTATTCAGTTTTTGGTATTTTTTCAGATATTTATAACATTCGTGAATTAGATGCGTAGGTCCAAATCAACGGTATGAATGCCTTATGGCATTCCCCGGGTAGAGCGCAGTGAAACCCGACACGTTTCGTTTCTGTCGGGTTTCACTGCGCTCTACCTATAAGTGTAAACTTAAGAAATGAACCTCTTGTTGGAGGGGTTTCTAACCCCGATTTCTTGAGCAAAAAACCAGTCCAATCGGGGTTAGAAACCCCTCCAAC
>JAAXHO010000059.1 GCA_012270795.1 Candidatus Poribacteria bacterium | reverse complement strand
TGTAATTAACTGGCACAAGTCGTATATATATGCTTTATGAGAAAACGCCCTGGAAATCAAAAACTCCGGTTTTAATATGTAGCGGTGTTGGGTGTTTATTGGTGGTGTTGACACTATTTCAGTATATGCAAGGTATAAATGAAGGTATGAAATTAGCGGGTGATATATTAGAATCTTCACTTCCGGATAAGGATTTAAAAGACGTTATCAGTTTACAGTTCGGAGGTTTCGGTGCAGCTATTGGATTTATAGTTGCGTTCATCGGGTCGCTTGGTACTCCTAAATCTGGTTTTGACATTCCATCAGACAATGAACCAGATTACGAAGTAGTTTCTGAGGATGAGGAAGAATGAAACAGTTTCCGTTGTTCCTTCACTTGCTGGCGGTATATTAGCATTCTTTAGTTTTACATTACCGTGGGTAGACCAAGCATCCGGTGTAATTTCAGTGAAATTTGGTGCGTGGCAAGCATCATCTGCCATTGTGCTGTCATTAGTTGTGGTGGTGATAGGAATCTATTTGTTGAGTCGGGAATCAGGAATAAAAGCACCTCTCATCTCGCTGTCGTTAATAATGATTTTTGCGGGTGGTATCTTTTTTGTAGTAACCCTTCTCTATTTAGTTAATACCGAAGTTTATATCGGGGTTAATGTATGTGCTATTTCTTTTATTGCCTCTATAATAGTTCTCGGTACCATCATTCTTATGTTCAATCAGGGAACGCGTTCTATACCTCTGTTAAGGAATCTTGCTATCATAGGTTGTTGCGTAGGTTGTTGCGTTGGACTCTGCTGTTTTTTAGTCCTATTTTATATGGATAAATATGCATTCGGCATAGAATATGAGAATGCAATGATTAAGTATGGCGCGTTTCTAACTGCTATTGGGTATATGATTGTGATCGTGGGGCAATTACTCTACCCGGAATCTAATGGGATTTCAAATAACCGTGATTGAGATGGAGAATGAAGCAGTATTCGCGGTTAATTATACCATTTTTAATTGATTATATGACATTAGCGGCTTCTATAAATAATGAAAATCCTGTTATTTTTGCCTGCATATCCTCAAGTGTTCAGGGTTATCAGATTTCCAGGATTACCCCATCAAGGATTTTTGATGCATTTTGATGTCAACTTTGGGAATAGAACCTGTTGAGGGAAATCCTGGAAATCTGATAATCCTGAAAATCTTGGTTCAGACAGAATCGCGGATGACGCTGAATTGAGTGCGGAATCACGGAATGCGCGGAGGACACGGAAAACACGGAAAGACCACTGCCACGGAGCGTCTTGCTGAGTTATGGGTTATCCTTTGCAATAAATGTTCATGGGGTGTCTTTTCCGCGTCTTCCGTGAATTCCGCGCATTCCGCGATTCTGCACACAAAGGAAATATGAAATACCTAAATTCACACTTATAGTGACAAAAACTTTACACATCCACACATAATATCCTCAACTACCGGGCATGCAGATAATATTTTTTGATATTTTTACTATCCTTTTCATATTTAAAAGACTCTATAATATCAAATGCCATAATATAATTATTAAGGAGATTTGAAATGAGTAACGAACGTGACACACAAAAGGAAATTCGCAGAATCGTCCGAATGCTAGAAGCAACGACAAGACATCTTGATAAAGCTTCTATATTAGACAATTTATCCAGTGGCGAAGCAAGGTGCATTCAACAATTCAACAATGCATTGGGACGCTTGTACGATTTAGAAGTACTACCAGAAGGATTGTTTGATCCCTTAAACACCGATGCGTCTGTTGGAGATATTAACCAAGCATATCATCAAGTCGCAAACTATCTCAAAGAAGACATGGGTTTCGATTTTGACTTTGACTTTAAAAAAGAGAAGGAAACCATCGGCAATGTGATGAAAGATGTCGGCGACGTGGTAGCACGCTCCATCTTTAGTATGAGGGAAACTACGTCAGAGGACGATGATTCCGTTGATGCTACGATTGAAACGATTGAAATTGTTGAGGATGACAAACAGGAGCCAATTGAACCACGTCTTGAAAAACTGGAAGAGCAGATGGAAACTGTCGTCCAACTCTTACAGAAACTTCAATCGAAAAAGGTCAAGAAAGATGACAAAAAATAGCACGGACATCAAGGTGTGTAAAATTTTTCGCATTAGCCATGTCATCTTTCTTATTGGAGGGGTTTTCAACCCCGACAGGAACTATACACGGTGCTGTTGTTGATTCATAGGTTGGGGTACCTCTCTTCGGTAGGAGCGACCTCCTGGTCGCGACCGGGAGGTCGCTCCTACCCAGATCTTCACAGCTAATAAGAAATTATATTTAAAAAATGGTATTACGCTTAGAGGTACTACAATCCTTAATTGAAGAACGAGCACTACCTATCAAAACCATTCAAAACCGCATTAAAGTCGTAATTCTTCCGGACAATCCTGTAGACTATCAGACTGAAGAAATGATAGAACTTGAGGATTTACTACAAAAGATGTCACTTGACGGTTTGATAAAAGAAGACCTTGAAAACATATATGTTCGTCATAAGGGTTTCAGTTTACACCCAAAGAAAGGAACTTCCGATATAGATTTCTCAAAGGCTCAGCAGCTAACGAATTATTTGCAATCTGAAATAGTAGAACACGGACTGCATGTAAAATTAATTCATGAGGGTTTTGCTCTGGAAACAGATAATGAAATTGATTTAGATGAAACTGAATCTGAGGAAATGGTATACCGATTAACGATTATGTCAGGCATAAACTTTTGGATTAGTGGATTTGGAGAGAATACAACGTACTTAGGTACAACGGGCTTTGGTGACGACAGCACCTATCCCTATTGATTTTAACTGGATCTGAAAACTTTTATCCTTTGCTTTTCAGGTTACCAATGTTTAAAAGAGTACATCCTTTGCCCTAAAGACAGACCTAAAATTGCCCATAAACTACCCATCACAAACTCCCCAAGCATTGCACCAAAAAACAGAGGGAGTGTCTTGCGGTATGCACCAATTCCACCATGTCTAACAAGTATGGACTTTATTACCCAAGCAAGGAAAACAGGAAACCATAATCTGCCAAAATTCCAATTTCCCGCAAGGGGATAAGCAAGCGGATGAATTTGCCACCAGATAAATCGCAACCGCATAAGCAGTGTGCCGAGGGTGAGAAGAAGACCGAACCCAAAGAAACCAAGATGTCCAAATTCTGTGTCCGTGGGCAATGTCAACCAACGTTGCAAGTCGCTGAAAGCTTCCTGACCTCGCCATGTCCCCAAACTGCCGTGTTGATATCCAGCATATAAGAAGGCAACAAACCCAATTAGCAACCCGATGACCGACGCACCCCACATAACCCACAGGAGTTGACGACTGTTGATAGCACCTTTGTCAGCAAGTTTAAATCCCTCCAACTGATTCGGCATCGGTTGTGGATCGGTAATTACGAGTAAAGCCATACAGAAATGCGAATCCTGTTAAGGTCTGTGCACCTATCTTTCTCGAACCTAAGAGTGATGTTAGGAAAAAGCCTGGTCCGGCACGATGAAAATCTTGTGTAGGAGTGCCGAGTTCAGCACGCATCCGTGTAAATGCCAAAACAAGGATAAAGTGAATACTGAAGAAACCGAGTATGCCCCACCACGACATACCTGCTTTCAAGCAAAAACCAAATACTATGGAAATACTTATCAGAAATCCGAAAAATGCACCGCGATACCCTATCGGTTCACCTTTAGAATTCAGGTCTGTTTTCAAACCTACTATATTACGGAAAACCTTCCACAAATGCTTATGTGTAATCCAAAGTGCAAAGAAACATAGACCGAAATACGCACCAAGCGATTGCTTATCAATGTGCGGATAACCGGGCATCTGATTGAAACCGGTCATTGACCCAAACACAAGTTGTGCTTTCCAAAATAGATAGAACAACCAGCAAGATAACGACAAATCAAGTGGCATCAAAAAACCGATTCCAATTGCATAAGGATTCAGATGGATAGGAGTTGATCCGATGGCATTCAAAGGTTTCTCCGTGAAAAAACGACCAATATCATGCCGAATAGGAATGCCAGGAACAAATGGAAAAAGGAAATTCAGACCGTTCAGTAAATCCAATCCCAATCCAATACCGATACCAATCCAGAGGAGACGATTCTTGTAAAAAACACTCCCTTTCGTCATCTCAAACGGAAGTAAAATAATCGGATAGCTTAGTTTCTCATGTTCAATCCACTGTTTGCGAAGGATCGCGCTGAGCATCAACATAGAAAATGCAAGTGCAGCAAAGAATAGTCCCCAGAACAACACAGGCGTAAGCCAGGCACGTATGTGGTCTATTTCAAATAGGTTTGACGTGCCTTCATAATACCCAGTCAAAGTACTCCGAGCCATCACCGCAATCCAGTCCGGAATGTATCTGAAAAAAAGGGATTGCCATTCGTTTTCAGGAGTAGCAAACCAGCTAGCATGTCCTAATACACACATCGTCGCTTGCAACAAATCATGACCGCAAACAACACATGCCAACGTTACCATCAGGTAGATTGTCAGCATTTCCGCTTGTGAAAGTTTCCATTTCGGAAGAAAGCGAGTGAGGAACAGGTTACAGATTGCTACAAGGAACAGCGTAAAAATGGCGTTAAACAGAATCGCCATTGTCGTGGGATATTGCGTTGTCCACACAGTTTCAGTTTGGACAACGAGATAGATGTTTAGGGGAAGTGTTAGCAGTCCTAAGAATATGGCGCGCCATGTAATATTTTCGGTTGAATTGCGTGGCGGATTGTGCATACTTCTGCATTGTTTTTAATAGAGGATTAGAAAGCTCTTTCAATTCCGTAGAAAAGTTGAGGTTGGAAGGATGGTGTGAATGGCGGATCAAGCGGATAAGCAAGTTCAAAACGAAAAATGCCCGCATCACTGATTTGAGAGAAACTTCCTCTGATACCGAACCCAACACTCCTTTTAACGTCTTTTATGTCAAACGAATTCCAGTTTTCCCAGATATAACCAAAATCTGCAAAAACCGTGCCACTCAGCACAAGTCCAAGGTCAACAGGCCGGTTCCTGATAAAAGGTTTCATAAAGAAGGTAGCGATTTTTGTTAGTCCATCGTTTATCTTTTCAAAAAATGCACCTCCACAGAGGGTCCGACTCTCCAAACTGAGCAACATCATTTTTTCACCACTAAACTGCCGAAGACCGTAACCTCGCAAACCGTTGTAAGCACCAAGGATCACCTGACTTTCTCCGCTCAGTCCAAATTGCATATCTGACTTAAACTGCGCAACAAAGGTTTGTTGGAAATCAAATAAACCATTTTTTCTGAATCCTTCATCTATTCTATAAATGTCACCTGTGTTAAACACGTCACGAAAATACCAGGAACTTCGTACTTGAAAAAGTGAATCCTCTATCTGATTAGTGAAGCTTGTTGCATAAGCCATTAACGTTGAGCCGAAGACATGATTACGATACACCCAACCGGTATTGTATAAGAGGCCAACATAAGATTCAGATCGATCTGCACCGTAAAGGGGTGACGCATAACCGAATGACACACTATATTGAGATCCCGAGAAAAAATCTTCATCACCACCCATTGACCGAATAAACCTTGTTTGGTGATACGCGACATTTTTGTGACCCACCATAACGCCAATGCGGGTGATTTCACGGTTTATTGGTGCCGCTGCAGATACAGTGCCTTCGATAGCTTCAATCAGTTCATACTCCGTACGTTGTGAGTTCGTCCAAAGTCCAACATAGTTTTGGCGTTCTCTGCTACCATAATACCGTTGAATACTGGCAGATGACCTATGAATTACCTGTTCAAATGTATCCGTTTTCATGCCATTTTCAAACCAACGCACATGATTGATCTGTTCCGATATACTGAATCCCGCACTCCAACGACTCTTCAAAGTATACTGCGGACGTTCAAACAATACACTCCATGAATCCCCTTCGCGTTTCTGTATGTATTCCCCATCAAAGTTCCAATGAGAATTCACAAGACGGGGTATCTTATATTTCATCGTAATAAAACTACGCGGTTTTTCATCCACCTCACTGATCCGCTCATATCGAATTTCTCCGCCTTGGCCTGAACCAAAAAGATTGGGTTCTCTTACTTCTGCAAGAAAATAATGACTCTGATTATTTATTCCCGGATCTAATGCACCTGTCAACGTAAAAAATTCTGTAATGGTAACATCAATTGCAACTTTTTTTGATGCTTCATCCCATTTAGGTTCTATCTTTGCTGCACCGATATAACTTTTCTGTCTGAGTATCCTTTCACTTTCGATCCTATCAGGTTCAGTGTAGATGTCACCCGCTTCAAATAGGAGTTCACGTAGAATGACATTATCTTTCGTTTTAGAATTACCGTATAGAGAGATTTCTCCAATTTTCCCTTCATCAATTTCAATACTAATATAGATCCCATCATTGAACTTTTTTGGAATATTCTTCACTCGTGCAAAAGTTATATCACTATTCTTATAAAACTGCGCGATTTTTTCAGTATCTTTTTTCAATGTATCTGCATCATACGGTTGACCCACTTCGGTTAACATCAGACTGAGAATTTGCTTATGGGAAAACGATTGATTTCCTGTAATCACAATATCCCGCACCACATTAACTTGGTTTCCAAGTACTGTTTTTTCATCAATACAGAAAAGCACTATAAAAACGAGAAACATAAGGAAAAACGGACTTGTATTCTTTGATGCGTCTAACCTACTTGTCATCATGTTTCCCTCGCGTTTGACGTACTTGCACGATTGGATAGATAACCTTCAAGAAGTAAAAGGCAGACGGCTAAAACAAGCAATTCACCCCAAATTTCTCTACCATGCCTTTTTATGTCTAACGCCTCAGTGTCCAACTTTCCGTTTGCTATGGTAATTTCTGCTTGAGCATCTACCAATTTAGATGCTTGCTTAATTGGAATTTGTGTCAAATTTGCTTCTTCTGCAGCCGTATTAACAGCGAAAAAGTCTCGGATAAGTCTATCTTTGGTTTGTACATCCACTTGATACAGACCCGGGCGTTCAGTTGTTTCAAAACGCATAGTACCATCCTCTGCAATCGGAACTGCGACCCTATCATGTTCATCAAGAGATTCAACATGTTTTATCCAAGCACTTCCACCGGGATTCTGCGGATAACTTGCAACGTATGTATCACCAACGATGATGTTTTTTTGTGTCCTATTATACATCACATATAACACACTATGTTGGATAAGAGGCAGGAAATACGGATTTAGCAGCAATTCGTTCTCGTTTTGCTGTTGTTGAAGTCCACAGTTATAGAGTAAAATATGACTATTACCTTCACGTCGTTCAATTAAGAACGGTGTGTCATCCCCATACTTGGCAATCACGGTAGAATCGGTTGTAGGGATGACTTGCCACGCTTCGTAAAATCTTGGTCCATATTGACCAGAAAATACATTCTCAGAGAAAATCTCAAAGATAGGATGCGTTTCCTCAATGTCACTGACTTGTTGTGGTATCTGCCATGTTATTAATTCACCAAACTGAACGGGTAACCACGTTAACGTATCCGAATCAGAAGCCAATACGATTATGTCTTTTCCCTGACGGATAAATTCACGTAACTGCGTATTGCTCTTAGCAGAAATCTTTGGCATATCCGCAAGTAGGACAACATCAAAATCTTCCAAAGGATATGTTTCAAATTCTGAAGGACTACACGCTATCGGTTGAATCATAGATGGTTTTGCTTGTGCTACGGAAGTCTGATCACTGGCTAATGGATTCAGTGCTAACAGAAGGTATTCAGCTTTCTCACTAACACATAGTACCCTAATTTCACCGAGTGAAGTATATGAAAAGTAGCGTCTGTTATCTGTATTTAAGCGGTCATCTGTCAATGCAAAATATCCAGTCTGTGTTCCAGGAGTAGAAAGTGTTTGCGTAATTGTAGTCATAATTGATTCACCAGCAGCAACCGAAAAGGTACGTGTGTTTGTTTTCTGGTCTCCAACAAAAAGCGTTAGAGTTGTTTGATCAATATTTGCGTCTGAATGGTTCTTAATAGACACTCTTAAATGCAATGGTAAATCCACACCAATTAGTTGGTGTGAAGTTTGGATATCTTCAATATTTGTGTTATGTCGACTCCCAGTATTAACGGGTAGTAAAACAATTCGCGCCCCTGACCGATTCGGTATAATGTTCATTTTGTCCCAACCGTTTTGGGTAAAATCTGATATGATATATATCTCTTTGTTCTGTTGAGTGGATTCAGTTAGGATTTCATGTGCGAATTCAATACTCGGTTGAATATGAGTTGATCGGTAGGACAAATTTGCTTTTTGGACTTCTGAAATAACGTTTTCGATATCTGGGGTGAGCTGCCGAAAAACCGGGTGTGGAATATCGGACATTAAAATAAGTGAGGAAGAATCACCATACCGGAGTGAACGAAGCACATCAATTGCTAACGTCTTCGCTTTATCAAACCAAACACCATCTACATCTTCGTATTTCATGCTATAGGAATTATCTAAGATGATGACCACGTCGGTCTTAGCACGTACTGCCGCGAGTGGTAATCCAAGGGTAAGGAAGGGACGGGCTAAAGCAAGGGCAAGTAATGCAACAATTAACATTCGCAACAGAAGAATCAGCAATTGCTTCAATTGTAGTCTGCGAACATTCTGACGATGTGCTGCGACTAAAAACATCAAACTACTAAAATCTACTGTTACTGCTTGACGGCGGCTCCATAGATGAATCAACAGAGGAATACCTGCAGCGAATAAACCAAAAAGAAATAGTGGATTAAGAAATGCCAACTATAAACTACTCCTAAATGATACAGATGCTTTGGGATGGTAAAGAGAAGTATTGATCTGATTAACTCAAAACTTGTCTACAATGAACTTAACATCTACTTGTTGATGCAATTTATAGTAGAATCCACAATTAAGTTTACACACGAAAGGACTACCCCCCTTTATTCCCCCGCAAGCGAGGGAAGATAGAACGAGGCAAAAGTGTGCAAATAATTATGGATTTCACTATAAAATAGTACTTTATTTATCTGATTCTACAACCGCAATTTCAAGTTGATTTAGCGTGCGGAAAACACCTTCAGTGTATTCTATCATCGTATTAGATTCAAGCCCTTTTCCTGCAAGTTGAATGTGATTCGCATCTGCAACGAGCTGTCCTATCGTTGGGTCCATTTGCGCCCACTTTCCAACATAAACTTCTGGCCAAAAATGATAGTAAAACGCATTCCTCATAAAGACAATACCGGAACAAATTCTTGCAGGAATCCCAACTGAACGTGCCATCGCTATCATCAATACAGTGTGTTCTGTACAATCACCGGAACCTGTTTTTAGCGTCGTCAGTGCTGAACTATAGCCACCGCTTAAGCTCTTTTCCTTGACAGATTTATACACCCAGTTGGATAACTTTTTCGCTGCTTGCCAAGAATTACTTTCACCATCTAAGATTTCTACTGCTTTCGCATGGATGTCGGGATGTTCTGATTCAATATAGACAGTTGAGGATAGATATTCTTGAAGTTCTTTGTCTTGAATTGGCAATTTTGGACAATTTGCCTCATCCACACCTGCTGTCTCAATAGTTAAAGTTCCCACTCGTTCTGAATCTAATTCAAGTTTTTGCCGGTTGTCTGTAACAATAGCTTTCTGGAGTTCACCTTTTGTCAGTTGTACATTCGCTACAAACTGTTTTGCTCCACGCTTTGGTCTCTTACCCGTTGGAACAATCCGTGTTTTCAAAACAATATCCACAACTTCAACTGCCCCGAGAGCTGTTTTCCTATCTGTTTTGCTTGCAACATAAGATTGTCCCATCATATCGGTTGCTGTTTTGTATAATGTGCCATCATCTGAAACCCACATACGCGTAATAATCCCACCCATAATTTCTAACTTTTGCTCCAGAACATAAACAGGAATTTCCTTAGTTTGGTATGTGTAATGCACTTCATCTATAACACTCATTTCAGCTTTTATGGGTTGAAGTAAGTCAAAACTGAAAGTTGTGTACTTGAGATTTTCACCTATTTTCAAATCCTTCTTTACCATTAAATTCTCAATTGCAACGGTATCTGAAATCGTATCTGCCGGAATTTGAATCTCTGACTCTGTTGTTGCCTCATTTAGTGTTGTTGTTATGTATGCAACCCCATCCTTAATCTTTCCTTCAGTCTGTTTGAGGCCTATTTCATTAGAGGTAGATACGAAGTAACGAGGTTTCAAATCAGCATCTAAATACTCAACGCGATTTGTCTCAATTTTCATTGTTCTTCCAAGTCCCTTCAGCTGCATCATCATATCTGTCTTACTACGCAACATTTCCTCACCTTGATATTCAGCTTTTTCAAGGTACAAACGCATATATCCAATTTTTTGTCCTTGCATGTTCAGGTTATACCAATGCTCTTGCGGATATTTTTTTGACTCGCTATTTCCCACCTTCTCACTCTCCAAAGCATGACAAATTTGGATTAACACCAAACACAAAAATGTAAATAGTGTAAATAATTTTAGTAGTTTCATCTGTTTTACTCCTTTTAAGATACCGTTGCCATCGCGACTGTATGTGTGTTCCGTTGTTTTACTTTACGATAGTTCCCAAATATTTCCAAGAAATTCCGTTTGATAAACTGACGAAGCCCCGAAATAGTTACAACATAGAGCTTACCCTTCGGCTTGAGATGATGTTTTGCTTCTGTAAAAAAAATTCGTAGTAACTCATTGCCAGTTTTTGCTGGTAGATTTGAAGCAATTACATCAAATTGGATATCGGATAGATAACTAAATCCGTTGCTAAGGAGAACCTTGCAATTTGGAAGTTGATTCTGTTCCACGTTCTTACGTGCAAAGTCTACTGCAACAAAATCTTTATCCACCATGTATACATTTGCCGGTTGAAAGCATTTAGCTATAGCTATGCCGACAGCTCCGTACCCACATCCAAGATCAAGACAAGTATCACTCCTATTTATTTCCAACTGTTCAATTAAGAACCGGGTACCTGCATCAATTGCTTTCGGAGAAAACAGTCCCCATGTTGTCGTAAAGATAAAGTCATGTCCACGCAATTGCGTGTTAAAGGTTATATCTGTCGGTATTTCTGTTGTCATCACAGTTCCAATAACTTCACTAAATCTTTGCGAGAAGTAGGTTTATTCAAATCCATTAGGTAGATATGAAAATTATCGTTCCTATCGGAAACAAACGCCAAGTATCTACCGTCAGGGGAGAACGTTGGTTGGATCGATCTGCCAATACCACTTGTAATTTTGCGTTCATTTTTTCCATCAACATCAACGAGATAGATTTCCCAGTCGTCATCTCTTGCAGACATAAACGCAATCGTTTTGCCATCTGGTGAAACTGCAGGATTGTAGCAATCATATCTGTTTGGATTGAGATGTTTTTCGTTTTTTCCATCAATATCTATCGTATACAGTTGATTTACGTCATTACGAGAGGAGACAAACACAAGCCGTTTTCCATCTGGAAAAAACGATGGACTACCATCGTCAACATCATTGATGGTAATCCGTTTGGGTGTAATCTGTTGGAGGGTTACCTCTGCAAGTTCTATACCCTTAAAATCAAGCAGATATAATTCCAAGTTTTCATCGGTACTTGATTCGTAAACAACCTTCTTACCTGAAGGTGACGATCTTGGTGCGCGAGTGCCAAAACTGATGGGAATCACAGGACGAGTCATTTTGCTATGGATATGTGTCATGTTTAAACCAGCAAATATTGATGTTGACCCGCTTCCCTGGATGTCAACTTTGACTTCACGCGAAGATTTCGTTTCACTGCTATACAAAAGAAAATTGGGAGTCTTCAAAAATGTAGGAGAACTATCGTTAAAATCCGTTGAATACGTTACGCGACGAAGGATACGTCCGTTCATGTCCATCAGATAGATATCAGCATTGTCATGACGAAAGGACGTAAACGCAATCTGTGTGCCATCAAGGGAGAAGGTAGGAGAATAATTGTCTGAATCCCCCCTGGTAAGTTGTCTTGTTTCATAACTATCTCCGACAAGTGAGATAATTTGGCGTAAGATCTTTGGATCAGAAGTGCCTTTGTGAATAGTTTTTAGCAAACGAAATGCCGATGTCCTATCACCCAATCTAATATAAGTGTGAGCTAATTCAAGGCGTGCCGCAATCCGTTTATCTGGTTGAGAGGCATAGAGTTGTGAAGTTTTTTTGAACTGCAAAATGGCATCATCAGAACGACCTACCTCATTAAATGCTTGACCGAGTAACATTCGCGCTTCTGGATTGTCTGGTTCTTTTTCTAAAAATATCTCCAATTTTTCAACAGCTTCTTCGGCTTTTCCTGTGTAAATAAGTTCCTCAATTTTGTTAAAACTTCCTTTTTGACATCCAAACAGTCCAAGTATAATAAGGAATAAACTGCAACAAAAAATAAAAGCACAATTAAGATTTGGATAATTTGGTGCACTAAACATTTTGGTTATTCTGTTATAAGGAGTTTCGTAAAAAAATACCACTAACTATTAGTTTAAATATCTTCGCCTATTTATATCTTCCGCGCCAGCCTTCACGTACTGCATATATCCAACATATCATTGCTTGTAATGTTGCAGTTATTTTTAATATCCAGTTGGGTCTAAACATGATCGTTTTACCATTATCAAGAGTCCAAATTTCAATAGGATTGTCAACTTCTTCAATTCCATTAACACTGTTATCTGTTGAGGTATCATTTCGTGTTGTTGGGTGAAATGCAGTTAAATCGCGCCAGTTTTTGACTGGATAAGAATTGAGAATGAACAGACCGAGTGAAAATACAAAAACGATTATAACAATGAATCCTTTGAGAAATTGGTTAAGATAAAACTGACCGAGCCCAGGAAATATAGCCGACAGAATCATAGCAGTATAGGAGTGAGACGGTAACTCTTGTTGGTTTTCATGGTTGGTTTCATCTGAGAGGGTTTCAGTCACATATTCTTGCATCAATTAGGCTTCTCCTTGTGCAACCAGATAGACACCAATGCAAATAACTATTGCACCTATGATGCGTACTTTGGGTATAGATTCTTTAAATAACCACCATGAAAACGGAATCACCATCACATACCCTAAACTTAACATCGGATATGCAATACTGAGCTTAACACGGGATAGGATCACCAACCAGACAAATGTGGTAAATCCATAGATCGAGATACCACCAACAACATAGGGATTGAAGATTATCTGAGAAAGTTTGGGAAACAGTTCACGAAAACTACTGATAGAACCAACTGTGTTGACTCCCTTTTTAAGTAAGATTTGCCCAACCACAGTTAAGAGAACGTTAAAGCATAAAAGTATATAGTCTTTCATAGGAATATTATACCACATGTGAAAGATTTTTTTCAATTCTATATGTACGGAAGCATTCAATTGTCGGGTTTCGTTGTTGTTGGAGGGGTTTCTAACCCCGATTTGAAGATATACAGCAGCAGCAATCGGGGTTAGAAACCCCTCCAACAAGATTACATTTCGACAATTGAATTCCTCTGAACAAAAGGGGTGTGTAAAGTTATTGCTTATGTCTGAACCAGGATTTTCAAATCAACAATAAACAAATCAATTAACGCATGTTAACATATTCACTAAAAAACCTAAAACTGAATAACCCTGGGATGGAATCGCGGAAGGCACGGAGAACACGGAAGACACGGAGAAGATACCCCCATGAACATTTATCGCAAAGAATAATCCATAACTAAGCAAGACAATACGTGGCAGCGGTCTTTTCCGTGTTTTCCGTGTCCTCCGCGCATAGGGTGACAAAAACTTTACACACCCCTCCGCAAGACAATTTATTGTAGAAGTCTTCTCCGCGAATTCCGCGCATTCCGAGATTCCGAACGCACGCTGTGTCCCCGCGCATTCCGAGATTCCGCACTTAAACCCGCGCCATCAGCCGACTGCTGAAACCCATTGGATATATATTGGAAATCCCAATAAACAGACACCTAAAAAACTACAAAATGTCTTAAAAATCACATATAATATATACAAAAAATAAGCACACAACAAAAACGCTATGCAAAGCCAAAAAACAAACACAAAAAACACAAAAAAAACCGTACCAAAAACCGACAATAATTTTACCAAAAAACAAAAAAGTCCGACGAAGCTTTATGAAAACTGGACGCATAACGAATTAACAAAACCGTACCAAAAACCGAAAAAACCGTACCATATGGTACGGTTTTAAAAGTAGAAAATTCTTATGAAATCTAAAAAAATACACAAAAAATTTGCAGTTATTCCTCACACGAAAAGGAGTAAAACATAAAGCAACGAAACCCAATAAAAAAACAGACATACCAAAATACTCAGAAAATTTTTAAAAAATCCCATTCAGACCTTACTAAGACTGGACTGAAAGCCAATTTTCCAAACATACCACGGTATGTTTTGGAGAATCTGAACTAACGAAAAATTGTATGCAAAATGATATTTACACTACGCAAAAAACGAAATAGAATTTTATATTCAACAAGAACTTTACATACCCATTATCCTGATATCGGGAGGTGTAATGTTTTTGTAGAAGGTTCTATTCCCAAAGTTGACATCAAAGTACATCAAAAAGCCTTGATGAGGTAATCTTTGTAATCTGATAATCTTGAAAATCCTGGTTCAGACATAAGTAAAAACTTTACACACCCTCTGATATTTTCTTTGACAAACATATCATGTCTAAAGTATAATATAACACATTATTTTTGATATTACTAAATCATTTTTGAGTAAAATATAGAATTATCAGCTTTCATATCACTAAAAAACAAAAAATGAGACTCAATTTAATGAAATTCATTTCATACACATATCTTTGTGGTGTAGTTACCTTCTTATTACTTCAATTCATGCTATTAAATGGTTGTGAACAGTATGATGAACTAAGGAATAATCCCCCAAAAATCAATAGTATTTCTGTTCCAGAAAGAGTGCAATTTGGTGAGACTGTTGCGTTCAAAGTTTCCACTTTTGACGCTGAAGAAGATTCCTTAACTTACTTGTGGTACGTGTCTGATGGGACTTTAGTAGATGACACTAATTCAACAGTAGAATGGAAAGCACCTATATTGACTACAGACGATTTTGTCCCATCAATTATGGTTACAGTGCAAGTATCCGTTCGTGATGACGGAGAAGATGATATTTCCAAGTCTGCAACAATATTGGTATACTCAAGAATATATGAAGTTGCTAAATCACTTAGCGGGGAATATGATCTTGTTCGAACACTTGTGAATGGAAACACATTGGAACCCTCAAGCGGCACTATGCGGTTGACTACCTCAACCTTTACAAGAGAATTTGAGACTGGAAACAAATTTTACTCCGGAGCTTATGAATTGATAGAGCCTTATGATGTGAATAAAGGAACAATAAAATGGTTTACTGATGGAATTGTAGAAGCAACTATCAGTTCTTATACTTGGGATGGAAAACTCCTTGTGATATTCTCTCCAGATAACAATACCTCACATGTATATGAAAAAAGGCAATAGAGCGTGTGAGAAACAATCAAAATTAATAAAAGACAACAATTAGAGGAAATACATAAATATGAATATAAAGGTGATATTATTTTTTTGTGTGTTGGTACTAATGTTGAATAATGCTTTGTTGGTATTTACAATAGCACATGATATTGAAAAGTCGCCACCTGAACTACAACAGGAAAAGATATATGGTGACGTAAAAATCATTCTTCCAGAAAATACAAATGAGGCGGAAGATACAATGGAGTCTATAGAAGAACAAGCAATAGCAGATGCAAAACATGATGTCAAAAAACACATCAATAAATCTATGTGGTTTTCTGTTGGGTGCTTTTTGCCAGTGGTTGGACCTATATATTCTCAAGGAAAAATTAAAACTATACCGCTCGCAAGAACCCTTGGGAAATCACCGGAATATATCGCATTTTACACAGATAATTATCGTCTTGAGATGAAAAAACAACGATTCACTTGGAGCTTAGGGGGTTGTATTGTTGGTGGACTCACAGACGCATGTTTGGCTGGGTTTCTAATCAATAGATACTTAATTGATTAAACTGCAGCAAAACTTATTCATTGCGATACTATTCTTGTATAGAGGATTGAATGGCAACACTTTTTCGGTTTAAATCCATTGAAATATGTAAAATATCCATTGCCTTAATGCTGTTCCTATTACCTATTTTACCTGCATTTAGTCAATTTGCGGATTTGCCAACCGATGCTAAAACAGTTGATTTTGGGATTTCTGGTGATAGAAAATCGCAAACACTCTCGTTAACAGGAGTCCTCCCATTCAAGAACATAAACGGTTGGGGCGGCGTTTTTGGATCGCGCGCAACAGGTGAAAATGCAGTACTTACTGAAATAATAAAATTACATATACAGGGCGGAATGCGTGTCCATAATATCGGTATTGAAGCATTTACTGATCTGGAACGAAACATTAGCAAAGGTAGTTCATTAACATCTCAAATCGGCAGCTATATTAGACCTGGAATATATCAAAATGGCACGCTCCGTATTTCAGGAGGAATCGGGTACTTCATTGAGAATATACAACCACATAAGGATCTGACTTTACGCAAGTTTGATCCGACTACTTTTAGATGGTTAGCCTTTTCTTCTATAGGTTGGAAAAAACTGAATACTTTACTAAAATTTACACCTGAAGTCGGTTTCAAGAACTACCGTTTTTCTGCTGAACCCGCACTGACTATTGGTATTACCGCCAGACTCGGATTGCGGCTAAGTGGTTCTTTGACATATAATAGTGCGCCATTAACAGATAATTTACACTATAAATATTTATCTATATTACGCATAACGTTATAGCATTTTTTCTGGAGTATAATATAACCTAAGTTGCTACCTATTATTTGTTGGAGGGGTTTCTAACCCCGATTAATAACAGAAAATAGAAAAACAACAAATTTTGATGTGACTTGTCATAAATCGGGATTAGAAACCCCTCCAACAAGAGTATTCTAAAGTAGGTGGCAACTTAGGTTATAATACACACACACTATAAAACGGTATTGTGGCAGTTTTCAATTCTATAAAATGTAAAATATTCAAAGCAAATATATCTTGAATTTACTCTCATACATGAAGGAATCAATCAATGCGTTTTAACTTTGGACAACGAAACAGATCAAGATTCGAGGACAATAATATTGTTCAACAACATGGACACGGTTTTGGCACCGCCCCTGTATTTCTTGCATCTATAAGTACTATACTTGGCGCGATTCTTTTCCTACGTTTCGGATATGCCGTTGGGCATGTGGGATTACTGAAAAGTATCGCCATTGTTTTGATCGGACATCTCGTAACAATCCCAACAGTTTTGGCTGTCTCAGAAGTTGCGACAAACCGCCGTGTTGCAGGCGGAGGAGCATATTATATTGTTAGTCGGTCCTTCGGCACCAGCATCGGGGGGACAATCGGAATCGCCCTATATATTTCTCAAGCAATATCTATAGCATTCTATATGGTGGCATTTGCTCAAGCGTTTGGGCCTGTATTTGAATGGATTGTTGCCTATTATGATAGAATTGAAGGTCCCATTGATCTCCGATGGTTAAGTGTTCCAGGCACTATTATACTTATTTTAATCATGTTAACCAAGGGCGCAGATATGGGGGTTTCATTGTTGTGGTTAATCTGTGGATTACTTGCTGTGTCACTCGCGACTTTTTTTATGGGAAAACCGACTGGTGTAATGGACCCTGACAGCATGCGAATTACCCAAGGCATAGCTGATGGTGATTCTTTCGGTAAAGTCTTTGCTATATGTTTTCCTGCATTTACCGGTATGATTGCAGGTTTAGGCCTATCTGGTGATTTGAGGAACCCTCAACGCAGTATACCACTTGGTACCATCGGTGCAACACTTGCCGGTCTGGTTATATACCTCCTTGTTGCGGTCAAACTGTTTCAAAGCGCACCCCCTGAACAACTTGCAAATGTGGATGAAATCATTATGGCAAAGATCTCAATATGGCCTTCAGCAATTTATATAGGGTTGGGTGCTGCGTCTTTTTCATCGGCACTCGGTTCCATCATGGTAGCACCGAGAACACTTCAAGCTCTTGCAAAGGACAATGTCCTACCGATACCTGCTTTGAACCGTCTGATGCAGACAGGTGTTGGAAAAAGTCAGGAGCCAATTCCAGCAACGTTTGTCTCTGGTATAATTGCGGTCGTATTTGTTGCAATTGGCGAACTCAACTTTATCGCGCAAATTCTTACAATGTTCTTCTTAGTAACTTATGGTGCACTCTGTGTTGTCTCCTTTCTTGAGCATTTCGCTGGAAACCCATCGTACCGACCAACCTTCCATTCCCGCTGGTATGTATCACTGTTAGGTACCGTCATGTGTGGTTTGATGATGATTCAGATACACCTATTTTTTGCAATAGTCTCCATAGTTCTTATGATAGCAGTTTATATCGGTCTTCGGCAGGGAAGCAGCGAACAGCGGGGGATGTCAGCAATTTTTCAAGGAGCAATGTTTCAATTAACCCGATGGTTGCAAACAACTTTGCAGAAAAACAGGGTTAATCTATCAGAAAGTGGGTGGCGACCTTCAATTGTTGCAATTACACAATTTGGAGAATGCCGTCTGGGACATTTTGATTTGCTACGGTGGTTATGCCACAGACACGGATTTGGACACTTCATTCAGTTTTTCCCAGGAGATTACTCCTTTCCAGAGGAAATATCCGCACGTATTCATGTTGATGCACTCATCCAGCAAACTGAAGCAAGTAAAGCAGGAATTTTTGTAGATTCACTTATCTGTCCATCTTTCCAACTTGCTTTATCACACGTACTCCAGATGCCAGGAATCTCTGGTTTACCTAACAACTCGATCCTACTGGAATTTGACAAAAACCATCCTGAAGAAATTGGGGAGGTGAAACAGGGCACGCTGCTTGCTGTAGAATCATTATTTAACGTTTTGATTCTACGTTCCACAAAATACCGTTTTGGTTATCGTTCATCAATTCATGTTTGGGTAAATGATCCTAACATTAGCAATGTACCTATGATGTTGTTACTCGCTTATATATTAGTTGGTCACCCAGAGTGGAAACGTGCCAAAATTCGTCTGTTTGCTTGTTCAGACTCTTGGGAAACCGAACTTGATGCAGATAAACTGGCAACAGTCATCAAAGGAGGTAGACTCCCTATCTCAATGCAAAATGTAACATCGGTTTCTTACGACAACTATGAAACATTGGAACAAGAAGTTACACAGAGATCCGCACAAGCAGATTTGGTTATCGTTGGGTTAACAGCAGAAGATATTACTTCAGGAAACTTAGAACAAGAGTTACAGCGGTACCAAGGCGTAAACGATGTTTTATTTGTCCACTCAATTGAACAGATCTCAATAGATTAAATAATTTTAAAAAGAAAAGTTAGGTGAGAGGACAATATCCAGTTTGCATATATCAAGGAAGAAACCGAATTAGTATCAGATAAAAGCCAAATTCCTCCACCTCAATTCCTGCATAGTCAACATATTCTCAATCCACAAACCATTGAATAACATTATATGAATGATTTATTTGAACAAATAGAAGAGTTTCTTAAAAAAACTGCAATACGGTTGGAAAAGGATGTTACTTACGGGCAAATACTTAAACTTATCGGAGTATTGGTCATTTCCTTTTTTGTTGCAGAATTCCTGCGCCGCTGGTTACGCAAACTCTTTAATCGCTTAAGATTACAGGACCATATTCAAAATCGTATACTTGCGATTATGTTCCTGATTGTTATGGTAATAGGTATCGGGGTCGGGTTCAACGTTGCTAACATAAGTTCGGAATTATTTGACACTATTTTTCATTATCCACTCACAGACTTATTCCAAACCACAAAAACACCCGTTGAATCTGATACTGGTGAAGGAGCCACCGATACGAAGGTCCCAGAAGAAGGTGGCAAATTAACAATTGCTAAACTCTTTTACGGATTTGTCATTATCTTTGGTATATTTATCCTGTCAAAGTACGTCCAGTTTATACTTAGGCGACAAGTTTTACAAGCTTTTCAAATTGAAAGACATACCCAATTCATCATTCTGCGGGTCATTCATTTCAGTTTAATTACAATTGGGGTGTTAATAAGTCTCAGTACACTTGGTATCAGTCTCACAAGCATGGCGTTGATTTTCGGTGGTTTGAGTATCGGTATCGGGTTCGGGTTACAAAATGTGGTATCAAATCTAATTTCGGGACTTATTCTAATTTTTGAACGCCCCATCAAAATCGGGGATTTGGTAGAAATCATAGACGTGAACATTTTTGGTAGAGTAACCAGCATCAATCTGCGTTCAACAGTGATTATGGCACTTGATGAAAAGGAGATTATTGTCCCGAATTCTCAATTGATTACAGAACCGGTTCATAACCTGACGCATTATAACGCTCGTTTCCGGGTTCGCGTTCAAGTAGGGGTGTCGTATGGTTCGGACGTACAACGTGTCAAAGAAATACTGCTTGAGGTAGCACATGCACACCCTGAAGTTATTAAAGAACCAACATCAGAGATGGAGTTTGTCGCACCCCCGTTGGTTCGGTTTATTAACTTTGGGGAATCGTCCTTAGATTTTGAATTGTTAGCGTGGATCCCGGATTCTTTTATGCGTTTCGACGTAGCAAGTGACCTTCACTTTATGATATGGGATAAATTTAAGGAATACGGCATCAAAATCCCATTCCCACAAAGAGATGTGCATTTCTTCCCAACAGAAAACTAATTACATATATGGTGGATTATTGAAATAATTATACCTCTCCTCAGTAGGAGCGACCTCTGGTCGCGATCGTGCGGCATCTTCAGTAGGAGCGACCAGCAGGTCGCTCCTACCAGTTCCTCACAACTTATGAGAAATTATCAATTAGAAATGGTATTATTTATTGTTCAATGATAGTATGTCTAATTACCTCACCTTTGACAAGATAATACACCTCTTCTCCGATATTCGCAGCGAGGTCACCTATACGTTCCAAATGTCTAAATAGTATAAGCAGACTAAAACCCGGTTGTATGAGTTGCGGTTGATCGGACAATAGCAGATAAAGTTCATCTACCATCTGTTGATATGTTTCGTTGACTTTGATATCGCGTTCTCTGAGTTTTTTTGCAAGTTCTGCATTTCGATTTACCAGCGCATCAAAGGCATCATTGACCATTTCTTGAATTAATTGTGTTGCAGACGGAAGATCAACTATGGATGGCATTGGAGGGTATGAAATCAGTTCTATACTACGTCTGGCAATTGAAACGCATTTATCTGCCAACCTTTCTATATTCCTGTTTACCTTTTGTGCCATCACCAAATATCGCAATTCAAAAGCAACGGGTTGGTGACGGGCAATGAGTTGAATGCATCTCGCTTCAATATCATTTTCAAGTTTATCAACTGTATCATCAACAGCAATAACGCGTCGTGCAAGTTCTTCGTCGCGATTTAACACCGATTGAACAGCATCACGGAACATAGTTTCAGCAATACCCCCCATTTTTAATAGTTGGTGTTGAAGTGCTTTGAGTTCTGTTTCAAGATAATGTTGCATCATTCTGACCGGTAAAAACCTTGGTTATCCTAATCTACCAGTTACATAGTCCTCAGTGCGTTTGTCTTTTGGGTTAGTAAATATCTGTTCAGTTTGTCCAAATTCGACCAATTCACCACAATAGAGGAAGCCTGCGACATCAGAGACGCGAGCAGCTTGCCGTCTCTTGTTGGTTACAAAGATAATAGGATATTGCCGTTTAAGAGATAGAACTATTGCCTCTAATTTCGGAGTTTCTGTAGCATCTAATTGATCGCAAGGTTCGTCAAATATCAAAAGTTCCGGATCTGCTGCTAAAGCTCGTGCAACACAGAGCCTTTGTTTCTGACCGTTAGACAGAATATCAGGCGAAGATTGTAGATCGTCACATACCTCATGCCAAAGTTGTGCCTTTTTTAGACATTCTTCAACGATGGTATATTGTTCTACGGACGGTCTTATACTTTGAAGTCTTGCACCATAAGCAACGTTTTCATAAATAGATTTTCTGAACAAAATTGGGTGTTGAAATACCATCCCAATCTGTTTCGCTATATCAGAACCTTTTGTTTTCGGTGAATAAATATCCTTACTATTAAATATAATCTCACCGGTAAGTTTGAAGTTGGATGTAAAATCATTTAATCGGTTGAAACATCTCACTAAAGCAGTCTTACCACTGTTTGAAGGTCCGATAAATGCTGTAACTTGTCTGGGTAAGACATCAAAAGTCAGATCCTTTAAAATATGATTCTCCCCATACCAAACATTTAAACCACTTATCTGTAATGTTGGTGCCTTTTTTTGCGTCTTCATATTTCACCGATCTCAGGTATTATTTAATGTTTAGAAATGGATTTTAAACCGCTAACTATTCCTATTTTTGAAGAAAACTTGAAAGAACACATGATAACAGTGCTAACGATATTAGAACGAAAACGTTACTTGAAATCTCATAAGAACCAACATCTTGTATAATTGAAGTCCTTAATTCGCAAACAATGATGAGTAAAACAGCGATCGCGAGAACACGTGATATTACAGTGAAAACACCTCCAGTAATTTTAGGAAATGCACGTGGAAAAACGTGGTCGGTAATCACTTGCCATCTGTTAGCACCCAGTGCATACGCCGCTTCCCGAACAGATAAATCTACACCTCGAATTGCACTCTGTGTAGTTTGAATTGTAACGGGGACAACAAGGAAAACGATTGCCAAAACAAGTGTGAAATTCGAAAATTTCCCAACCTGAAACAAGAAAATACAAACCACTAATATCCCGTATATTAGGGAAGGTATGTTCGCCAAGATTGAGATATGCTGATTAATTATGCGGTAATACCAAGTCGTTTCTGATAACCATTCTTCTATGTAAAATGCAAAAGCAATGCTTAACAACATTGCCACACATAAAAGCGGAATCATTCTGTAGAGACGATCAATTAGATCAGATTCAGAATCTAAGTCCATCGGTACGGACAGTATATCCCCTTCAACATGAAACACTTCCGTTGTTAAAATCCATACAAGAACGCATGCAATTATCAATGTTGCTAATGCTATGATTTGAATAATCAGTTCTGACCTGTTCATGGTTTGAGCATTCCTTTATGAGAAATGCCTATCTCCCGACAGGCTTTCTTATGTAGTCTACTGAATCGAACACCTTGAAACGCGCTGTTCTAACAATCTAACCGTAACGCATCTGCACATAGTCTGCAGTTTTTGGATGGTCAGGGGTTTCAAAGAGGGCTTGTGTCTCCCTATGTTCTATCAGTTCGCCAAGAAACATGTAAATACACTCAGTACTTACGCGACGCGCTTGTGCCATATTATGGGTCACTATCAAGAATGTATATTTCCCAGCAAGTATTCCCATTAATTCTTCAACTGCCAAAGTGCCTTTTGCGTCAAGGGCAGAACACGGTTCATCCATCAAGATGATCTGCGGTTTTAGTGGTAGCAAACGTGCGATACAGAGTTTCTGTTGTTGCTCCAGCTGCAATGAAGTTGCACGTACTTTTAGTTTATCTTTTAAGTCGTCCCAAAGAAAAACGGAGGTGAGTGCTTCTTCTACGATCTCATCTGCTTGGTTTCGCGTTAAACTCCCAAATGGTGAGTGTATCCGTAGACCAAATAGGATGTTCTCGTAGACTGAAATCGGTAATGGGTTTGGTCGTTGAAACACCATACCCACAGTTTTTCGTAATTCCAGCAATGAGACATCGGGATCATAGATATTCTTCCCTAATATCTTTATCTCACCTTTTGTCGTGACGTTTCCGTAACGTTCATTCACTCGGTTAAAACAGCGTAGAAGTGTCGTTTTCCCGCATCCAGAAGGTCCTATAAGTGCTGTTATTTTCCCAGCCGGTATATTCACACTCACATCCATGAGTGCTTGAAAATCACCATACCAAAGGTTAAGATTCTTTGTTTCAATGCTGTGGTTGTTCGTTTCCAAGTAATGTACTCCTCTTTTCTCTACCCATACCGTTTTGTGATGTGTCTATTTAATCATTATGGTGAAGTTCGAAATTAGTTCACATTTCTACAATTTACCATACCGAACGGTCACGACCAAAGGTCGCTCCTACAGAAGAGGTGTATAATTATTTCAATAATTCACCATAAATAACCCTAATCTTGTAGAATAATTCGTAGAAAATATAAGACTAACTGAATCTAATGTCTTAGTGGCATTGGTAAGTCAGGACCGAGTATCGGTTTTCCTGCCTTTCTATAGCTATCAAAGAGATCACTGTTAACACGGCTAATGGCTTTACCTTTCCATTCAGAGATAGCTCTTGCTATGCAAGCTATGCAAAGATTTGAGGTTGCAACCGCTGCCTTCTGTGAGCGTTTAAACGCTTCTAATGCCTTATCGAAATCACCCATTTGGAAGTAACACAAACCCTCTACACCGTAAAGCAGATAAATTGGGTCTAATTCTTGTGCCTTTTGTGCATAACCGAGTGCCTCTTGTGGATTACATCCCAAAAGACATTTGGCAAGGTAGTGCAGAACCCACGGGTGATCCGGGTTCATTTCATATAAACGCCGCGTTGCTGCGGTCCTTTCTATGCCATAAGTAGGATCATAAGAATCCCCACCTGCAACCACCCACATTAGCAAGATGTTGAAATCATCAGGATCCTCAGCATACGCAAGGTTCACTAAATACCTATCTGTGCGACGAACGGATCCACCATTGAGTTCAATGCCTAACTGCGCGTATGCAACAAGACCATATTCACGAAGAATTTGAAGGATTTTCGCCTCATATTCTTCATCCGTTATCGTCTTTTGTCTTCGGGCTATACGCAATTCATCTAATTTTTCCACGTGCTTTTCCCACCACTCAAGAGGAACAACGATTGGGTTCCACGGATAAGGGACACCCACTACATCTTCGCGTGAGATTTCAATATATTCGACCCCTTTGAGCGTGGCACGGTATTCCAAATCTGTAAACTGCTCGGGAGATAACTTTGCCGTCTTTCCGCGTTGTTTGGGATTTGTCTTATTTTGCTTTTCGTCAGAGATTATAGGTTTATCTGTAATTGTCTTCTGTCCATATCCTAAACACCCACCAAAAATAGGTATTGAAAATATCAGTAAAAATGTTAGGTTCTTTATGCAAAGTTTCACTGTTTCCTTCCTTTTGTTGGTTAAGGTTCAATAGTTAATAATACCATTTCTAATTGACAAATTGCCATTACATATTGTAGGTCGGGTAGAGTTTGCGAAACCCGACACGTTTCGTTCCTGTCGGGTTTCGCAAACTCTACCCGACCTACGATATAATGTAAGATTATTATATAGAAATGGTATAAGATTCACTTTAAAATTCACTCGCACTATCCGAAGTTTCCATTTACATAGTCATAGGTAGATTCTTGTCCTGGATTATCAGAAAAAATTACATCTGTTTCGTCTATTTCAATCAGATCACCGTTTAGCATAAAAGCGGTACGATTTGCCAAACGTTTTGCTTGCTGAACCAAATTCGTAACAAGTAGAATTGTCATCTCGTTTTTTAGGTCCTTGAGGACATCCTCAATACGCATTGTAGTTATAGGGTCAACAGCGATAGAAAACTCGTCAAGACAAAGTATTTCTGGTTGGTGTGACAATGCTCTGGCGATGGTCAAACGTTGCTGCTGTCCCCCAGACAGTTTTGTTCCAAGGCTATCCAACCGATCTTTGACTTCATCCCATAATGCTGCTTGTGTTAAACAGCGTTCAACGATTTCATCTAATTCAACTTTATCTCGAAGTCCTGACGTTCTCGGAGCAAATGCAACATTATCATAGATAGACAAAGGCAACCCCACAGGCAAAGGCAGCACCATTCCTATTTGTTTTCGTAACGCATATACATCACCAATTGAATAGATGTCAACACCATCTAACATTACCGATCCCTGAACGGAAATGTCTTGAGTAAATTCCAACGTTCGATTGATGACTTTTAATAACGTCGTTTTCCCCGACTGCGCTGGACCGATGATGCCAAGGATTTCGTTTTCGTGGACATCAAAGGAAATTCCATTGAGTGCGGGTTTTTCTCCATAATAGACCTTCAGATCGGAAATCTCAATTTTGTTTTTCACATAAGCCTCGCTTCTCTAAATTTCACCTATGTTTTTCTCAAATATGATCCTAATCTTATTGTTCCTAATACTATCCAGATTAAGCATGCTATTCCAATTATGTAGCCAACTCCAGCAGTTAACATTGTAAAGAGTTGTCCACCCGTCGTCATATATCCCATATCTGAATAACCGACTGTAAATAGTGAAAGGAAGCTAAAATACAACGCATCAAAAAATGAACTGAATGTCTCAGGTTCACTATTTATTTCAGAAAAGTAAAGACCCGCAGCTAAAAAGAAAACTAATACTAACAGTAGGACTATAACTACTAAGCATTTTCGCATTATTCCAGTATTATTTTTCATCTTCTTCCTCCTCATCTTCTTGTAGTTCTTCTTCCACCCGTGCTTCAGTCAAAACAGATGCTAACAACCCAGATGGAATTGCGATAAGTCCGACACCGACTAATGCAACTATAGCAGTGAAAATTTTGCCACCAGGAGTTTTCGGATAAACATCACCATAACCTATTGTTGTTAACGTTACAATTGCCCACCACATTGCATCTGGTATAGAACCAAACTCTATTGGCTGTTTTTCTCTCTCAAAGTACCAAATACCACAAGCAGCTAAGTAAACAAATAAGGAGGATAAAATTACAAGTGCCAGGAGTTCCCTTTTGACTTCAGCTAATGCCTCAATCATTCTATCCACTGCTAAGATGAATCGTGTGGCTTTAAAGATTCTGAAGATCCGTAAGAATCTGAGAACACGAAGCACACGAAACCCAGGTATCAGCACGAGAGATGGTAAAATTGCAAGTAGATCAATAATCCCAAAGAAACTAAATATGAATTCTCTTTTAACCGGTGCGGCGTAAATACGTAGTATATATTCTACTGTAAAAAGTGCAAAAAACGTCCAATCAACAATTGTAAAATAAATTCTATATTTATTTCTAAGAACTTCTTCGGTTTCCAGTACGAAAGCAACTGCTGAAGCAAGGATCAGAAATTGTATGATCCCACTAAAGACAGGTCCTTCAATTATTTCTCCTAATTTTTTCTGCAGGTTAGATTGTCTTTCATTTACATCATTCAACATGGGTATCATCCTATTTTACACCGTTTCGGTGGGATATATATTCTCTGTAGGAATTAGAGGATGCCAGGCATTTGCACCCCATCTAACCTATAACCGAAAGGTTACCACCTCTTGCGCGTTCTAAGATATACCCGTAATACAATTGCCGCTGCGTTCACAAGCAGCACACTTCCTACAAGCACAATAGCTGTTCCGTAGGGTATGCCTTCTGTCACATCAGGCACCTGTGTAGATATCGTATAGAGATGTAATGATAGTGCCATACACTGGTCTATTATATTATATGCAAAAATGTCTCCTTCCGCAATAGCTTTATAGAAAACTGCCCCTGTGAACATTATCGGTGCAGTTTCACCTGCTGCGCGTGATACTTGTAAGATAACCCCTGTTAAAATACCACTAATTGAATTGGGTAACACGATGCGTCTGATTGTTTGCCAACGCGTCGCCCCAAGATTCCAACATGCCTCACGGAAAGACATCGGTACTGCTTTGAGTGCTTCGGTTGTACTTGCGATAATAACGGGCAACGTCATAATTGCTAATGTGAGAGACGCAGCCAGAATTGACTCCCCTAAACCCGCAAACAACACAAATGCACCTACCCCGAATAGGGCATGCACAATACTTGGCACACCTGCAAGGTTCACGACAGCTAAGTTGACGATACGTGTGAACCAGTTTTCACGCGCATATTCGTTGAGATACACTGCAGAGAAAACCCCTATCGGTGCTGCTACCAACAACGAAACGACAACCAGATAGATTGTTCCAAGGAAGGGAGCCCATAACCCGCCAGCCCGCATGTTGTCTTCAGGATTTTTAAATAGAAAGTCTAAGGACAGAACAGGCAGTGCTTTGTAGAAAAGGTAGCCGATGATTAATAGTAACGGTAGAATCATCAAGCAGGTCATTATAAAAAAGAATACTTTAAATACGTTTTCTATTAAACGGTTCCTGCGTCCGATGTCTGTTTCCGTAAACATTTTCTCTGCTGTAATCTCTGTGTTGTTATTCATATTTTCCTATAATAGCAAGTGTTAACTTTGTCGAATCCCCTTAATAACTAAGTCAGCAATAAGGTTCACAATAAAGGTAATTGTAAAAAGAAGAACTCCGATAATAAACAGGACTTGGTAATGCTCATCACCTCTGGCGACTTCACCCAATTCTGCTGCGATAGTCGCCGTAAGCGTGCGTATCCAATTAAGCGGTCCTAATGGTATGTTAACTGAGTGTCCTGTTGCCATCAGTACCGCCATTGTTTCACCTATGGATCGTGCAGCACCGAGTAAAACCGCTGCCAACAACCCATTTTTCGCTGCAGGTAAAAGCACGCGATAAATTACCTGCCACCGGGTAGCACCGAGTGCCTCCGCCGCTTCACGGTAGGAATCTGGAACCGCCTTGAGCGCATCTTCTGCAATAGAGACGATGATTGGTACGCTCATCAATGCCAGCATTATACCCCCGTTTAGCATCGTTAGACCAATAGGTGCGTTAAATACTTTAATGATCATCTGATTCATCAACGTTAAACCGATAAAACCCCATACGACTGAGGGTATCGCAGCCAGAAATTCAATTACGATTTTGAAGACTTCTTTCAACTTAGGACTGCAGAATTCTGAAACAAAGATCGCTGCACCGAGTCCAAATGGAACAGCGATTAACATGGCTAATGCGGTTACACTGAATGTGCCCAGAATTAATGCAAAAGTGCCGTATCTCTTATTGTTAAGAGATGTCGGATACCACTCTTCACTTGTTAGGAACTCCCAAATATCTAATCCACTAAAGAGGAAACCTGCCCCCTCTTTAAACACGAAAAAGAAGATACCGAATACAAAAATAATAGAACTAATGCCACATAAACTGATGTATACATCAATTACAGATTCAGAGGAGGTTTCTGAATCCGGTCCAAACTGGTTGCTACCTTCAGCCCCTTTAACAAAACCCAATTCATAGATTAGCCAAAACACATTTATCAATAAAACAATGTTAATCAGATGGAAAAATATCCAAGAACCAGCAAATAAAGGTGATGCAAAAAGAATTATTGTAATAATGAGTGGGACAAAGTGAAATAGTACCCAAAAAGTAGGTATATTTTTGTCATGCCAACGTTTTGCAGATACTGCTAAATGTATCCAAACAAGAATTAATAATGGAATAGTTCCAATTGTTATTTGGGTGTGAGAATCAAATATAAAAATGGATACTGCAAAGATAACACATATTGGTAAATTCAGCAACCACCAAGCTGCTCTGTTGATTCTACCTTTGAACGAAAAACAGATACGTAAAAATTTCATATTTTACTGTAAATTCCTTTAGTTGGAAGATAAAGGCACAAATCCAAGTTCTTCAACGATCTTCTGTCCCTCTGCAGAGAAAATCCAGTCAAGATATTCTTTCGCTTCCCCTGTAGGTTCTCCGAGAGAATACATATACAAAGGACGTGCAATTGGATATGTCTTGGCAATGACATTCTCAAGGTTCGGTGCGTAGTAAGGTTCACCTTGTCCTTTAGCCACCTTTACCATTTTGACATGATCCGTTGCATATCCCATACCACTATAACCGATCGCGCAAGGGGTGCGACCAATAACTTTCACAACATCTTTAGAACCGTGTAAATCTAAGGAACCGAGTTCAAAGTCACGTTCTTTGCCGAGTAGTGCTTCTCTAAAATAGAAGTAAGTACCCGAGTTTGATTGACGACTAATGCGGATAATTTTGTCACTCTGACATCCAGAATTTGCTATACCGAGTTGATCCCATTTGTTTATAGTCCCTGACTCACCATATATTTCTGCAAGTTGCGGAATGGTAATATTACTCAAGGGGTTATCTTTGTGGACATAAACTGCAAGTGCATCGTACCCAACGATAAATTCTTTGGGTTCTTTACCTGTGTTTTCTAATGCTTTCTGTTTTTCCTCTGCTTTCACTTGACGGCTGCAGTTAGCAATATCAACCGTTCCATTGATCAACGCAGCGACACCTGTCCCTGAACCACCACCGGATACTTCAACTGACACAGTATCGGATACACCTCTATATGCTTCTGCCCAAGCCTGCGCCAAATTTACCATCGTGTCAGAACCCTTGTTTTTTATTTTTGTGTGTGCATCTCCAATAGTCACATCGTTCCCCGAATTTTTATTCGATGTGCCGCTGAAGACGGTAAAACCGTATAAAACTATAGCAAGAATAATGATAACACCAAGACTCTTTAGTTGACTTCTTATCATGAATTTTCCTCAATTATGTTTAGTCACGATTCGGAGATCATTCCTACTAGAAATAGTTTATAATTATTTCAATAATTCACAAAAAGTAAGAATTGAAACTTCAAATCTGAACTAAAAGTTTGATTGTGCATAATAGCTAAAGCTGCTATAAGTAATGTCAAATCGTTAATCAGACTGAATGGTGAAATTCACCCATTCGCTTAGTGTGGCGCCTGCTGCATTAGTTGCTGTAAATCGTATACCACGAGTCTCAACTGTTGTCACTTTGCCGCTCAAAATGCCATTAATAAAGGGCAATCCTGCTGGCAGGATACCACCATTTCTGGTTATCGTCGGCCTCCCTGTCACATAACTACTCAAATCTAAACTAAAACTATCACCAACAGTCAGGTTGTATGGATCCGGTATATCACTCCAAACAGGGGCGGGAGGTAGTGATATTACGATCGGTTGTACAGGTGTTGCTGTCAAAGGTTTCACTAGTAAGTTCTCCGGGAATATGATTTAATTTATCGGATTTTTCGGCAGGAAGTCTAACATGCCAGAAACCTTTCTCATCTACAGTAAAGTGGTCTGGATATTCTTGAACAAATTCTGGCACTGGAAATGGGTCTTTTCGGTATCTGAAATGTCCATGCGGTCGATAGCGGGGTGTTTTAGGAAAAACGATCGACTTGAAAAAGGTATCGCCTTCCGGGCTTCGGGTACCTTAGTTTTCACATTACTATGGTGATCATGATCTTGATGTAACAGGTCGTTGTGAAAGCGTTCACCTTGCGCTGTTTCTTTTTCTCTTTCTTCACAACCTGAACAACCATTGAGTAGAAACAACCATTGAGTAGAATAGATGCTTTTAAAAATAAAGTCGCAAGGTTTTCAATACAAATTTTCATTGTTTTTTTCTATTAACTTGGTTTGCTGAGTCTCACCATTAAAAATTGAGTTGCCCTTGGTTGAGTCAGAAACCGCGTTTTTCTGGAATTTACTTCACACAAACACTCCTTTAATAATCATGCGTTAGTTTCCTGTCTGCCCCAAAACATCAGGATTCTGTAAGGCGACATCTTCAGTGGCTGGCGTGATAACTTCAGGCTCATCATCAGTTTTTAATGCTAATTCCAATACCTCTGTTATATCTGTAACCTGATGCCAGTTAATGTTCTCTCGGATTTCATTCGGGACATCTGCGAGGTCTTTTTCATTTTCGTCTGGCATGATGATGTCAACGATCCCATTCCGATAGGCTGCAAGTGCTTTTTCTTTGAGCCCACCAATTGGAAGCACATGTCCCCGTAACGTAATTTCACCAGTCATCGCCACATCCTTACGGACCTTTTTCCCTGTTATCGCGCTGAGAATAGCCGTTGCTACAGTGATACCCGCAGAAGGACCATCCTTAGGTACTGCCCCTTCAGGAATATGGATATGAATGTCATTTTTCTCAAAAATGTCTTTAGAGATGTCATAGTGTGATGCACGTGAACGCAGGTATGCTACGGCAGTCTGCACAGATTCACGCATCACCTCTTTGAGTTGTCCTGTCATATCCAACTTACCTTCACCGGGCATCAGGGTGGCTTCAACAGAGACGATATCCCCACCGACCTGCGTCCAGACCATTCCTGTTGAAACACCGACCTCATCGCGTTCCTGTGCTTTTGTGCGAGTCCATTTAGGCGGTCCGAGATAATCACTTAAGTTCAGCGGCGTAACCTTAACCTTCATATCTGGCGTATCTTCAGAGACAATCTGTTTTGCAATTTTCCTGCAAACCCCCGTAATGCTCCGTTCCAAACTTCTTACACCAGCTTCACGTGTGTATTTATTCACGATGTCATATATAGCTGAATCATCAAATATTATATTATCTTCTTTGAGCCCATGGCTTTTCAGCTGCTTTGGAATCAAACCGTTCGGATGAAATGTCGCGATTTTGTGTTTCTCAAAATCGGTATAACCTGGAATTTCTATTACTTCCATACGGTCTTCAAGGGCAGGCGGAATCGTAATACGCGTATTTGCAGTCGTAACGAACATAACGTCCGAAAGATCAAACTCAACATCCAAATAGTGGTCTCGGAACGTTTCGTTCTGTTCGGGGTCAAGCACTTCAAGAAGGGCAGAGGCGGGGTCACCACGCCAATCGGAACTGAGTTTGTCAATTTCATCAAGCAGGAAAAGCGGGTTTTTCGTTTGCACATCACGCAAACCTTGAATGATACGTCCGGGTATTGCACCGATATACGTACGACGATGTCCACGTATCTCCGCTTCATCACGCACACCACCGAGAGACATACGAACAAACTTTCTACCTGTAGCCCGCGCGATAGATTTACCTAATGAGGTCTTACCAACACCCGGTGGACCGACTAAACACAGAATAGGACCTTTGACCTGTTCAACCAGTTTTAGTACTGCAAGGTATTCTAATACATTTGTTTTCGGTTTATCTAACCCGTAATGATCTTCGTCTAAAATCTTCTCAGCTTCTTCAAGTTCAATCGTATTTTCGGTGCGTTCTTTCCACGGCACAGCGAGCAACCAGTCAACATAATTGCGAATTACTCCCGATTCTGCCGACATCGGTGGTATTTGCGCGAGTCTGTCAAGCTCTTTCAAGGCTTTTTTCTCTGCTTCCTCTGTCATACCAGCATTTTTGACCTGTTCACGCAGGTCATCTATTTCATCAACCTCATCACCACGTCCAAGTTTTCTTTGAATAACCTTCATCTCTTCCTGTAGACGGAATTCTTGATGCGCTTTCTTCACAGAGTTACTTACCTCACTCTGAATTTCTTCATCAAGATCAAGTAACTCAAGCTCTGCTTCAAGAAGTACCTTGACTAAATTTAGACGTTTGATAGGGTTGAGTTCTGTAAGTATCTCTAAACGTCTATCAGCAGGAAACTTGACAAAACGGGCAATATTGTCTGCAAGAACACCGGGTTCTACGATTTCACGAATGTGTCTCTCTATATCAGGAATCAACCGCCTGGATTTTTCAACATCCGGAAAACTATAATTGGGTATTATTTTTATCAGATTACGGAATGCACCTTTGGTTGAACTAACAAGTCTTGCAGCAGCCTCAGAGACACCCCGATGTTCAGGAACGATTTTGACTTCTGCCTTTAAGTAACCATCAACTTGTACACAGTTGACAACATTTGCTCTTGCTACCGTCTCAATTGCAATCCGAAGTGTTCCATTCTTCGGATCAACGTCTTGGATAATGTTCGCAACTACTCCAACAGAATGCAGATCTTCTGCAGTCGGTTCAACTTCTTCCTCAAGTTCCCTTATTTGGTGGAGGAGCAAAATTTTAGAATCTGATTCAAGTGCCGCGCGCGCAGCAAGTATACCCATTTTACGCTTGATATACAACGGTGCCCAATCTACTAAATTGTTATCAAAAATAACTTTCGTCCTTGGATAAAAAATATCAAATTCTGTTGGTAATGCAATAACAGGCAAAAACATTTCCGTTACATTGGCTATTCTACCAGATTCTTGGTTCATGGTTTGCTCCTTTACGCAGTTTTGAGGACTTCAGATGTCTTGTTTATCAGTTCCGGTGGACTTTTTCCTAAGACAGCATCCTCAGTGATCTGACACGTTTGCACTTCGGTAAGTGATGGAATCTTATACATGGTTTCCAACATTATTCTTTCCATAACTGCTCGTAATCCACGTGCACCTGTTTCGCGTTCAATGACTTGATGCGCAATAGCAGAAAGGGCACTATCTGTTACATCAAATTGCACACCTTCATACGCTAAAAGTTGCCGATACTGTTTAACAAGCGCATTCTTCGGTTCTGTAAGAATCCTAACAAGCGCAGATTCATCCAATTCATGCAAATTAGCTACAACGGGTAATCTGCCGATGAGTTCAGGAATAAATCCATACCTTGTTAAGTCCTTAGCAGTTACATGCTCCAAAATTTCGTGGACCTTCTTATTGTTCTTAGTTTTAATTTCTGACCCAAAACCGATACTCTGTCTACCCATCCGATTCTTCACAAGGTTTTCTAAACCGATAAAGGTACCACCGCAGATGAATAAAACATCTTTAGTATCCACTTGAAGCATTTCTTGATGGGGGTGTTTTCTGCCACCTCGCGGTGGCACATTGGCAAGCGTTCCCTCCAAAATCTTCAACAATGCCTGCTGAACACCTTCACCAGAGACATCGCGTGTAATAGATGGATTTTCAGATTTACGCGTGATCTTGTCAATCTCATCTATATAGATTATGCCAGTTTGTGCACGTTTAATGTTACCATCCGCTGCTTGAACAAGTTTAAGGATAATGTTTTCTACGTCTTCACCAACATAACCCGCTTCCGTTACTGTCGTCGCATCTGCTATAGCAAAAGGAACGTTCAACACTTTAGCAAGTGTTTCTGCAAGCAGTGTTTTTCCTGTACCTGTCGGACCAATCAGTAGAATGTTGCTTTTATCTAATTCAATTTCGTCAATGTTTTCATGTTGCAAGCGTTTATAGTGTGTGTAAACAGCGACTGAAAGGATTTTTTTCGCATGTTCTTGTCCGATCACATATTCATCAAGTTTTGCCTTAATTTCCGATGGTTCAAGGAGTAACACAGGTGGTTCAAGTTCTTCCTCCTGCTGTTCTTCAACTTCAGGTGGTGATTCTGGTAAATCTAAAGACGGATTTCCTTTTGAAAGCAACCTATTGCATTGATCCACACATATATTGCAAATCATCGCATCGTTACCCTGAAGTAGTTCACCTACTTGGCTGCGCTCTCTATTACAGAAAGAACAAAACATTCTACCTTCAATTGATTCTGACATTCTTTCCTCCAACTTCTTTCCAAAATTCAGCTATTTTTCTTGACGATGCGTAACAACAGTATCAACAATACCGTACTCAAGTGCCTCCTGAGCTGTCATATAAAAGTCTCTGTCGGCATCTGTTTCTATCTTTTCTAAACTTTGTCCAGTATGTTGCGATAAAATCGTATACAAACGTTCCCTTTCACGCAAGATCTCGTTTGCATGGATACTAATGTCCGCTGCTTGTCCACCGATCCCCCCTGCCATAGGTTGATGTATCAACGCCTTTGCATGAGGTAACGCATATCTCTTACCCGGTGTACCTGCTGCCAACAAGACCGCACCCATACTATAGGCTCTCCCTAAACACCACGTCTGCACATCCGCCCTAATATACTGCATCGTATCGTAAATCGCTAAACCCGCTGAAACCGATCCACCAGGTGTATTCAAATATAGGATGATATCGGCATCAGGGTCTTTCCCTTCAAGAAACAGCATCTGGGCAGTAACCAAATTCGCTACAGTATCATCTTCAATCGGTGAACCGATCATGATAATTCGATCTTCAAGCAACCGAGAATAGATGTCATAAGACCGCTCGCCTCGATTCGTTTGTTCAACAACAAAGGGTACAAGATTCATTCGGTGTCCGTTGTTAAGTGGTTTGTGTTAATGGGAAATTTAAAATGATAAAAGTAAAATGATTAAATTAGTAATGACCGTGTTAGTTTTGGCTATCCAGTAATTATCAATGATTGTTTTTCTGCAACTTCCTCAATCAAAAACTGGTATATCTTTTCATGCTGCAGCTGCAATCTGAAATCCTCTAATTGGTTGCTTGCTTTGAGCAAATCAGCATATTTAAAGGTATCCCGATTCGATTGTTCGGCCGCACGCCGTATCGCTAACTCCAATTCATCATCGCTTACGCCAATGCCTTCCTGAACGGCTATTTCATCAAAAATCCAATTCTGTTTCGTCTGTTTAATAACATCTGCACGTAATTCTATAGGCAATGTTTCAAGATTTATTCCAGCTTCCTCAGGAGTCTGTTGTTGTGAACTTAACTGTTTTTGCACTTTCTCTAATGTTTGTTGCACATATTGGTCAACTAATTCATCCGGTATGGATATTTCTATCCTATCAATTAGCTGCTCAAGTATTTCAGTTTTCTGCTTTTCAATCTGCGCAAACCGCTCATTTTCAACCAAAGTGTTCCATATTACACCATGCATTTGATTATATGTTTCATACCCGAGGTCCTTGGCAAACTCATCATCCAACTCAGGTAAGTACTTTCGAGTGATCGCATGTAATGAAACTTCATATATCACCTGTTTTCCCGCAAGAGCCGCTACGGAATATGATTCTTCAAAACCGACTGAAATCTCTTTTGTTTCACCAATTTTTATGCCTATCAATCCATCTTTAAGGTCAGCATGTAATTCGGTGGTTGTCAGATCAACATCAATGTCCTGAACAGATTCAGTTTCAAGGACTCGACCATCTAATGAACATTCCCAATCTAACCGCACACAATCAGAAACTTCTACCGGACGATCCTCTTCAATCGGTTCAAAAGTCGCAGATTGTAACTGCAAACGTTTAATGTGTGCTTCTACATCCTCACGCGGCACATTGACTGCAGTCTTATCAATTTCTATTTCATCAAAATCCGGAAGTGATATTTCCGGTTTTATATTGACATGAACAGCGAAAACAAGCGGTTCGTTTTCTACAGCTTTCAGCTGCTCCAGAGGTGGGTCAAAATCTGGTTGGGCAAGGGGAATAAGTTGTTTCTCATATACCGCATCTTCATAAGCTGGGACGACCAACTGTCTTACAACTTCACTATTAATATGTTCTGGGAAACGAGACTTCAGAATTGCTAAAGGCACTTTGCCTTTCCTGAACCCCGGAAAAGACACATAACCACGCAAGCCCTCAATCGCTTCTCGTATGGCATTGTCAACATCTTCAGCGGGAATTTCAATCTCTAATCTGACCTGTGTACTATCAAGTGTTTCAACTTCAACTCTCAAGTTAGAATCTCCCTATATCAACTCAAAATGTAAATGGGCGAGGAGGGACTTGAACCCTCACGAGGCATAACCCCAATAGATCCTAAGTCTATCCTGTCTACCAAATTCCAGCACCCGCCCCTGTTCCTCAACACAGATGCCGTATAAAAAGAAGGCAAATTCCGCATCCGTTCTGTAACATAAGAACCGATGCGCCGTGAAGGAATCGAACCTTCAACCCTCTGATTAAGAGTCAGATGCTCTGCCAATTGAGCTAACAGCGCAAGCGTCCGGAGGGATTCGAACCCCCAACTTATAGCTCCGAAGGCTATTGCTCTATCCATTGAACTACGGACGCATCCTAAAAAGGTGGATGATGGGATTTGAACCCACGACCTCCTGATCCACAGTCAGGCACTCTACCCCTGAGCTACATCCACCAACAGCAATACACGCCTAGCAGGACTCGAACCTGCAACCTACGGATTAGAAGTCCGTTGCTCTGTCCAATTGAGCTATAGGCGCATCCGAAATCGGGGCGAGAGGATTCGAACCTCCGACCTTCTGCTCCCAAAGCAGACGCGCTAGCCGGGCTGCGCTACGCCCCGATAATAAAACCTTTCATAAACTAAACCGTGCTTATATTATACTATAACTTTTGCCCAATTGCAAATTAAACACCAAATCGGGTGTGTAAAGCTAAGGCATTCATACCGTTGATTTGAAAATCTGGTAATCCTGGTTCAGACAAGAAACCCAAACTTTACACAACCATAATTTAACAGAGGCATTCAATTGTCTCAAAGCATCATTGTTGGAGGGTTTCTAACCCCGATTCTTTGTTGGAGGGGTTTCCAACCCCGATTTGAGATATACAGCAGCAGAAATCGGGGTTAGAAACCCCTCCAACAAAGAACTTCCAAAGCATCAATACCAAGTTGATCCAAGGTGCTGGTACTACGGGTGAACGAAACACATATCAATTCATTGACAAAACCGCTAAACCCGATGTCGCGTATTTTTACAGACTTGAGGACATAGACCTCTCAGGCACGCGCGGCATCCTTACTACGTATCGGTTACGTGGTGTTATCACTCCGACCAGCAAACGTATAACAACCTGGGGAACACTCAAAGATGGTCGGTAATTCGTTTAGGGTTTCTTCTGTAGGAACGACCCGAGGTCGCCCCTACAAAATGTCGGGTTTCGCTGCGCTCTACCCATAAGTGTCAATTTAAGAATATTCGTTATTGTTGGAGGGGTTTCTAACCCCGATTTTATACCGTGGCTCTCTGCTATCGGGGTTAGAAACCCCTCCAACAATAGGAAAATGGGGTTGGGTAATCACTAAATTGACACCCGGGGAATGCTATAGAGCATTCATACCGTTGATTTATGGGTTTCGCTGCGCTCTACCCGACCTACAAGTTAGGTGTTGACACAGCAATAGCCCCAGAGGGGCGGAATGTGTATAGAAACATTGTCCAACATTGACCTGAACCCCAGCGGGGTGACAGGTATATAACAGGTGTGTTGTAATATACCTGTCGCACCGCTGGTGCTGAAATACATCCAAAATTTATGTTATTTCCCCTAATTTTACGCCCGGGGAATGCCACTGATTGATTCACTGGAATATTTGACGTCGCATCAAGATAACAACAATAATTGAAAGGAATATATATAGCACGGTAAAGCCGATAAACGGAATAACAAGATGGGGCATGGGTGTCACTGCCTCTGATGTACGCATAAAGCCGTAGATAACCCACGGTTGTCTTCCAACTTCTGTTACCGTCCACCCTGCTTCTATTGCGATAAATCCAAGGGGGGTGCAGCATGTAATTAACTTGAGATACCATCTATTCGTAGGTATACCTTTCTTTTTCCATGCCAACCATCCGCCAATAATAGCAGCAACAATCATGACTATACCACACGCGACCATAATCTGAAAAGCGATATGAACGATTGTGACTGGGGGGCGATCCTCTGGTTTTACCTCTTTGAGCCCTTGTATCTCAGCATTGAAATCGAATTTAGCAAGAAAACTGAGAGCTTTCGGTATTTCTAAGGCGTATCGTGTTACTTCAGCATCTTCGTCCGGTATGCCGCCAATTCGCAATGGGGCACCTTTTTCTGTTTCCCATTGTCCTTCCATGGCAGCGAGTTTGATCGGTTGCCATTCTGCGACGCGTTTTGCGCTGATGTCACCAGAAATCGGTTGTAATAGTGCAAAAACACCTCCCACACTCAGTGCAATTGCAAAGGCTTTACGATGTAAAGTATTATTTGGGTCACGTCTGAGACAGTATGCATGTATCCCCGCAGCCCCAAATCCTACAGCGATGAAAGCAGCGAGGGTCATGTGTAGTGCTTGACTAAAGGAAGATGGGTTTAGCATTGCAGCGATAGGGTCAATGTTTGTAACTTGACCATCAACGATTGAAAATCCTGTGGGTGTGTTCATCCATGCATTTGCAGTCACGACAAAGATACCCGACATCATCCCACCAAGGAGTACCATGACTCCAGAGAGCAAATGAACCTTCTTTGGTACACGTTCCCATCCATAAAGGTATATACCGAGGAAGATTGCTTCTATGAAAAATGCTAATCCTTCTAATGAAAACGGCATTCCGATGATTGGACCGGCGTAAGCCATGAAACCGGGCCACAGCAACCCAAGTTCAAAAGATAAGACAGTCCCAGAGACAGCACCGACAGCAAACATGATCGCTGTGTCTTTAGACCAACGTTTGGCAAGAGTAAGATATGTATCATCCTTTGTTTTTAGCCATAGTCCTTCTGCAATTACCATCAGTAGGGGCATGGCTATGCCAACGGATGCGAAGATAATATGAAAAGCGAGTGACATCGCCATCTGAGAACGAGCTGCTAACAGGTCTTCCATGTGTTTATACCTGATACAAGGTTAGTGATAATACCATTTCTAATATATAATTTCTCATTAGCTGCGGAGATCTGGTAGGAGCGACCTCCCGGTCGCGACCGGGAGGTCGCTCCTACCGAAGAGAGGTATCCCAACCAGCAATAACAGTGGAATTCCTTAATGAGACAATATTTTTTAGAATTGGTATAACATACTAAAAAAATAGGCGGGTAGTGAACCCGCCAAAGTGCAGTATTAGGAATTATGCTACCCAGGGTTCAAGCCCAAGCAGTTTCTTCCCTAAAGGAGTTAACTCAGCGGTTTTGCCTTGGTGATGTTCCTTTTCTTTCTGGTTTTTGCCAAGACCGGTAAGTCGTTCACGCCAGCCTGTAACTCTATGTTCATTGGTATTTTTCCCATCATTAGGAGCAGGATTCATAGTAATATATTGGGCAAGGCGTGGACGTTCAGCAGAATTCGGACTGCTGCCGTGTGGTAATGCACTATGCCAGATGATCAAATCTCCTGCCTTTCCAGGAATTGGTACACCTTCAGACTGATGTTCTTCACGTATCACCCGCCGCGGATCCTTATCAGATGGAAGATCCTTTAACCACTCCTCCAACTTTTTATGAAAACCGGGGATACATGTAAAAGCCCCCTGATTGCCGGGAGTATCCGCAAGATACAGTACACCCTGTACTTTCAACCGTACAGGCATCTCTAACGACATATCCCAATGTAAATGAGGTCCAGGGAACTTCCAATCATCCCGTTCTGGCGGGTTCATGCTGGCGCGATCAAAACTGACCCATAGTTTCTCGGTACCCCAGATTTCAGAAAAGGCTTGATGTAAGCGTGGATACTGTCTGTTATCCCATAAGGCTTGGTGTTGATAAATCTCCACCATAATGCCACGGCGTGGTGGGTCCGTAGGGTACCAACTTTCTGGGTTCTCACTGTCCATTTCAAGAAAGTCCCATACAGCTTTTTCTGCGGCACGGCAATTTTCAATAGGAACTGCTTCAGGGACAATCACATAACCGTGTTCATCCCAAAATTCTAAGTCTTCTTTAGTAAATACAGGCATAAGGAACTCCTCATTAAGCAAAGTGTTTGCGTGCATAATCAAGTCGTTCTGGAACACCGATGTCTATCCAATCTGTTTTGACTTTGTGGACATAGAGATTGGTTAGGTTGGGGAAGACATCGCGTTCAATAGAAAAGACTTCCGTATTAGGAAATGCGTCAATTATTGAGCGATTAAAAAGAAAAACTGCCCCATTTGCACAACCTCCCCGAGCCGACTGTTGTTTTTCCCTGAATTCAATGATACGTCCTTGTGTATCAACGACAATTTCTCCATAAGATGTCAAATCCTCAACCGAGATACCGAGTAACACTCCATCCATTTCTGGGCGCAAACCGGATAACATTCCATCTAACGACATATCCTTTAGCAATATATCACCGTGTAAGACAAAGACAGGAAAATCTCGGACAAAACGAAATGCGTTTTTTATTGCACCGCCAGTGCCGAGGGGTTTATCCTCCTTTGCATATCGGATTTTTATACCTGCCAAAGTCTCACCAACATGAGCGTACAAAACGTCATGCAGATGCCCTGACGCGAGAATGACTTCATTAACCCCTGCAGTAGAAAGCAGTTTCAGCTGCCATTCCAATACTGTGTAATCACCGATTTTTAGTAGGATTTTCGGAAGTTTTTCAGTTGTCTTACCGAGTCTGGTTGAAAGTCCTCCACAAAGAATAATCGCTTGCATGAAATCATCACCTTAAAAGGAATCTGTATCACCGTAGAAAATCAAAAGCATTTTCAATCTGTTCAAGTCGTAAGACTTCAAACTGGGGTGACAGATGAATTGCGATCACATCAAAACGACAAGGCACATCAAGCATGTTTTCTGCTTGTAAATATGCTAATGCAATCTTTGAGATCTGTTTCTGTTTTTGTTGCGTAACCGCGTATTGCGGTAAACCGAACTTTAAACTTCGTCGTGTCTTTACTTCAACAAATACGATTCTTTTTCCTTGCAGGGCAATAAGGTCAATTTCTCCACGTTGGAAACGGTAATTTTGTGCAAGTATTTGATATCCGTGTGCTTTTAGATGTTTAGCAGCGATGTTTTCTCCGATTTTTGCAATGTTTGGTGATGAACGTTGCATGGATATTCCTCAAATCTGTACACCATTGGCTTAGGTTAATCCGCAAGTAATTTGAAGGTGTTCCTGTGGATGTCTGATACACCGAACTTTGCGATTGCCTGCCGATGTTGCTTTGTTGGATACCCTTTGTGTTGCTCAAAGCCATAATTTGGATATATCTCATCAAACGCAATCATGAGTCGGTCACGCGTTGTTTTTGCGATTACTGATGCTGCAGCAATAGACAGACTCAGGTTATCCCCTTTTGGGATTGCCTGTCCTGGTGTATTAACGTTTGGCATTTTTGAACCGTCAACAAGCAGAAAATCTGGCTTAGGTATAAGTTGTTCAATTGCCTGCTCCATTGCCAATAACGTTGCTTGAAAGATATTCACACGTTCTATTTGCCGATTATCCACTGAACCGACACCGACTGAAATAGCAATTTGGTAGATTTCATCAAAAAGCGATGAACGTTGACCCGGTGTTAATTTCTTTGAGTCCTTGAGTCCATCAATTTTGCAGTTAATTGGCAGGATAACAGCAGCAGCAACGACGGGGCCCGCTAATGCCCCTCTTCCTGCTTCATCAATTCCGGCAATTAGAGTGTATCCCTTTTCAATGCATGCGCGCTCATAAGCGTACATTATGTTATCTTCGGCGTTCTTTGACACGCGCAGATTTTCCAGTACGGTTTCTCAAATAATATAATTTTGCCCGTCTAACGGCACCATATCTTACGACTTTGATGCTTTCGATATTTGGTGAATGTAGTGGGAATGTCCGTTCACTACCGGTTCCGAATGCAACGCGTCTGACAGTAAAGGAAGCACGGGTGCCGCCATGGGCTCGTCGAATTACGGTGCCTTCATAAGCCTGTATTCGTTCCTTCTGTCCCTCACGGATACGCGTGTTCACTCTAACAATATCTCCAGGACCAAACTCTGGAATATCTTCCTTCTTATATTGACTTTCTACAGATTCAATCAAGTTCATTGTTTTCCTCCTTTCCACAATATCTATTACTATGTAGCGCGATTTCAAATTTCGCACATAAGAGAATATGGATAATATTTGAGTTATTCTTCGTCTGCTTTGAGGATAGCACGTTCCTCGTCTGTCAGTTCAAGCTTTTGTAGTAGATCGGGACGGTAGCGTGCAGTCCGTTTTAGTGCTTGTATATTTCGCCATTTTTTTATGTTTTCGTGATGTCCACTCAAGAGTACATCAGGAACTTTCATGCCTTCAAATTCTGCGGGACGTGTGTAATGCGGGTGGTCAAGTAAGTCTTGACTGAAAGAGTCCTCATGTGCAGATTCAAAATCACCTAATGCTCCTGGTAACACACGGGCGATTGCATCAATTAGCACCAAAGCTGCGATTTCACCTCCACTTAGCACATAATCACCTATAGAGATTTCAGTAGTAACGATTTTTGTACGTACGCGCTCATCAATGCCTTTATATCGCCCACAAATTAGGATTAAATGCTCCTCTAACGACAATGCCTCAATGAGTCGTTGCGTCAACGGTGTTCCTTGTGGTGTCAAATACACGATTTGCGTATTAGATTCTACATTTAAATCAGCAACTGCTGCAAAGATCGGTTCGGGTTTCAGAATCATCCCAGCCCCACCACCATAGGGATAATCGTCAACAGATTTATGTTTATCTGTTGCCCAATCTCGCAGGTTGTAAAGGTTGATTGAGAGTCCACCTGCATCTTGGATTCGTTTTAGGATTCCTGTATGTAGGGAGGGTGTGATTATTTCTGGAAACAGCGCGAGCACATCCATTTTCATTTTGATGTCTATTGGTGATCGCTATTTTCTTCTTCTGTTCTCGGCTCCTCAATTAGTTCAAGAATGACCTTTTTGTTTGCTTTCAAACCTGCTGTATAGAGCAGTGTTCTAATAGCTTTTAGGGTTCGTCCGTATCGCCCGATAATTTTACCTAAATCCGCTTCACTGACATTCAGTTCAATGATAACCACTTTTTCGCCAGTCACTTCTCGGACGAGTACATCATCTGGATAATCAACAAGTGCTTTTACGATGTATTCTATAAGTTCTTTGAACATAACTAACTTTTTATGGTTATCAAGCGTAAAAATGAACAGGTAAAAACGACAGGAAAATATAAACTATTCTTCTTCGGAAGGTTCTGATATTTCTTCTGAAGTAGCTGCTTCCTGTTCCTCAACGGGTTGAGGCGTTTCAACATCTTCGTGTGTTTCTACTGTTTCAGTTCCATCGCTTTCAGGGAGCGGTTTACCGAGTTTTTCGTAAGTAAATTTTTTCCAGATACCTTTTTGTGAAAGCAATCTTTTTGCTGTATCGGTGGGTTGTGCCCCCCGTCTCAACCATTTCAAAGCTTTCTCTTCATCAATAACGACATCTGCTGGTTCATCTATCGGATTGTAATGTCCGAGTCGTTCCAAAAACACACCGTCGCGTTGGGCGCGTGCATCAGCTGCTACGAGCCGATAAAACGGGCGTTTCTTTCTGCCGTGTCGTTGTAATCTAATTCTAACTGCCAAAAAATTCCTCCTGGTAAATGTAATTTAACCGTCAATGTGATACTGTTTCGTTTTTTACATTGTAAGATAAATAAGTTGCATTTTTGCTATTTTCGTCGTCTGCGTTTTCGTCGTTTTCCTGGTTTACGTTGGTTTCTTGAGATGCCTCCCATTTTACCTGCCATTTTCGGCAATCCCATCGCTGTCTGCTGGCTCAACATGTTATTCATCATACGTAGTTGGTTCACCAGCTGATTGACCTGATTTACCGATGTCCCACTGCCTTTAGAAATACGAAGTTTACGGCTTCTATCCAGTAATTGTGGGTTCTGTCGTTCTGCTGGAGTCATGGATTGTATCATCGCTCTCGCATATTTGAGATGGCTCTCATCAGGTTGTATGTCTTTGATGGGCAATTGATTTTTGAATGGCACAAGGTCCAGCAATTGGTCAAGGGGTCCCATGTTTTTAATTTGTTCGAGTTGTGTAAGAAAGTCGTTAAAATTTAATCCTTTCTTTTCAGTAAGTTTGCGTTCTAATTCTTTTGCTTGGTCTTCGTTAAAGACGGCTTCGGCTTTTTCCATGAGAGTTTGGAAATCACCTTGTCCGATGATACGGGATGCCATCCGTTCAGGATGAAATTCCTCTAACGTTGCTGCGTCAATTTTTTCGCCTACACCGATGAATTTTATGGGTTTATTAGTTACAGAGCGTATTGACAATGCTGCCCCCCCTCGCGCATCACCATCCATTTTTGTTAGGATGACACCGTTAATTTCCAAATCGTTGTTGAAGTTTTCAGCAACATTAACAGCGTCTTGTCCTGTCATTGCATCTACGACGAGCAGTATTTCAGAGGGGTTCACAGCATTCTTGATGCCTTTTAACTCATCCATTAAAGTTGCATCAATGTGTAAACGTCCCGCTGTGTCTATAATCACGCAATCGTATCCACGTTGTAATGCATCTTGTACCGAGTCTTTTGCGATTTTGACAGGTGAAACATCTGTTCCAAGTGAAAAAACGGGTGCTTGTATCTGTTCGCCAAGAACTTGCAGCTGTTTGATTGCAGCAGGACGATAGACATCGGCAGCGACTAACATCGGATTCCGACCATCCTTACGGAATTTAAGTGCTAATTTTGCTGCGACTGTCGTTTTCCCAGCACCTTGCAACCCTGCTAACATCACAACCGTTGGTCCGCTGGGAGCAATCTGTATCTTAGCAGATTCTGTTCCCATCAATGTAGTCAGTTCTTCTTTGATAATCTTCGCAATTTGGAGTTCAGGTGTGAGGCTTCCCATCACCTCCTGACCGAGTGCGCGTTCCTTGATCTTTTCAATGAAATCGCGCGTGACCGTGTAGTTGACATCCGCTTCTAATAGCGCGCGTCGCACCTCGCGCAGAGAATCAGAGATGTTTTTCTCTGTCAGTTTTCCCTGACCTTTTATCTTTTTGAAGGTGCTTTGTAATCGGTCACTCAAACTCTCAAACATGACGATATATCCTTACTATCAATGGGATTCAATTAAAGAATTATAGCAGATTTAAGAGGTGGTGTCAAGTTTTTTTAACAGAGCAGCGTATTCGGATTTCGGCAATTAGCCTATTATAACCTAAGTTGCTACATAAGATGCACAATCTGCCAGATTGTGTCATAAGGGCGCAAACTGGATTGCTACAAAATCGGACGAAAATGAGTCATACTCTGTTAAAAACGGTGTTTACATATTTAAAATCATTTAAAATCTTGTTAGGTAGCAACTTGGGTTAGTATAATAAAAATGGTATAAGTTAAGTAATCCGAATTAATTTCGTTACGACATTCAGATGCAACTTCAAGACATTTTCGTTTTGCTAACGTTGTTATATTACTTGTTTCGTCGATTCTTCTGTACGTTCAATTTCCATTGCATACTCATAAAACCCGTAAAGGATGCGGCTACGATAATACTTAAAAAATACGTGATGTAAGTGGAGAAATATGCCCCATAAGCTTATACTAACTACAGCTAGGACAATAAAAACCAATATTCCAAGCTCGGTGGACGAAAGAGAAAAGCTCTCATCAAAAAACCTATTCCGCCAAGAAAAAAGATACATCCTAATAGTTTAGTAGAACTGTATCGAACTAAAAATACAAAAGCTCCTGAATAGAGAGTTGGATTATGCTTGATAACAGTGTTACGACAGAGATGGAAAATCTCTGTATACTCTACACCCGTTTCCATCTCATCTACTTTGATATTAAAAACTTTTTCAACTTGTTCTTTCAATCTGCTTACAAATTGATCTGAATACGGTCCAATATCTTTAAAATAACGCCTAGATTTACGAGATTTGAATAGTTCTTCCTCAAACATTCCCTGGTCTGAATAAAGTCTTTTGGCCCACCTAAATCTTTTTGTAAATAATCTCAGAGTCCATTCAGTTACCCCATGACTTGCAACACCAACGAAATGACAAGCAAAGAGATAAAAAACGCCCTGGACCACGTTAGGAGTAAGGATCTTTGATAAGACACTCTTCTCGTCTTTTAATTCATTAGGAAAGTTTACCAGCAGGGTCGGGTATACTAAAATAACAATTATTACAATCGCAATAAAACCAGGCCCCGCGTATCCTAGAAAATCATAAAGACTAAATGGAATTCGCACGAATATTACCTCTCAAAGTACATATTCTATAAGTTTTTGAAAAATCATGATTATCTATAAAATAAATCTGTTAAGGGGAGTGAAACCGTCACACTGACATGCCAACTTCCCGCTATATTTGCTCAATTAACGCAATTTCATCTTCCGTTAAATTATACAATTCATATACCAGTTTATCAATCTCATTTTCAAGGGAGGAAGTGTCAGTGGGGTGTGTAAAGTTTTTGGCATGAATTATGAGTAAAGTTATTTTCACTTGTCTGAACCAGGATTTTCAGGATTATCAGATTTTCAAATCAAGAAATCAACGGTATGAATGCCTTTTGGCATTCCCCGGGTATGAATGCCTTTTGGCATTCCCCGGGATTTGAGTTTGATCATCAAGTTCCACACCTAGGCGAAACGTCTTTTGTTCACAGCCAAGGCAGTCTCTATTTGGAATGGAACTCTACAGCATCAGACGCTAATCCTGTAAATCTGATAATCCTGAAAATCCTGGTTCAGACAAGTGAAAATAACTTTACACACCCGTGTCAGTGTTAGAGTGAGTAGGTTTAGAAGTTAGGACTAATTTCAAAGAAAATCGGCAACCGTGCCATACCATTTATTGTCGCGAATGTGGGAGTTATTAGACATAGTACTTTCTTTAAAAATGCTTTGAGTAGATGTGCATTTGCTGAATAACAATTTGAATTCAAACTAACCAGATATTTATATTACCAAGCTTCAACAATTTTGACAAGCATAAAATCCCAAAATATGCTACACTAATTGCAATATTCAGAATACGGATAAATTTGCAATATCAGAATACCAAATAATAGGAGAAAATGATGATCAAATGGATAGTAGGTTTTGCAACGATACTTTGTGTCGGAAACATTGATGCAAAGGAATTGACTTTGGACGATATATTCCCAAGCGACCGGGTTTTAGATATACAGATAACTGTTTCACAACGGGATTGGAACAAGATACGGATTCAGTCACGGGGTTTTATGGATGTACTGAACGAGTCCCGTCAGTTTGCACCACCAGAGCATCCGTATACCTACGTTGATGCAAGTGTAAGTATTGACGGGGTAGAGTTCCCGAAAGTCGGAATCCGCAAGAAAGGTTTCATCGGTTCACAGAGTATATCGCGTCCATCCCTCAAGATCAAGTTGAACCATGTAGACAAAAAAGGCGGAATAGAAGGATTGACCAACCTAACACTGAATAACAATCAACAAGATGTAACGCATGTCAGTCAGTTTTTGGGATATGCGTTGTTCAACGCAATCGGTTCTCCTGCACCACGTTGTGGTTATGCGAAGGTTACAGTGAATGGTAAGAACTTAGGTATATATTCGCATGTGGAGACTATGCGAAAACCTATACTCAAGCGTGCTTTTGGTGATGACGACGGCACCTTATATGAAGGTTCAGTGGTAGATTTCTATAAGGATTGGGAGAACAGTTTTGAACACAAGAGAGGTAAAGATAAACACGGGAGAGAAAAAATAAAAGGGTTAATTAATGTGTTAGCGGCTGATGAAGTAAGTGAAAAGACCATCGGTCAGTTTGTTGATTTAGATAGTTTCTACCGATTTTGGGTAATAGAAGGATTACTCGGTTTCTGGGATGGTTATTCTGGGAACAACAATAATTTCTTTGTCTATCTAAATCCTGAAACAGACAAGTTTCACTTCTTGCCTTGGGGTGCAGATGCGTTGTTCTCAAACTTTGATATGAAGAATATGGGGAGAAAAACTAACGCGCCAATTTCGGTAAAGACACAAGGCTTAATTGCTTATAGACTTTATCAACTTGATGCTGGTAAAGAACGGTATGCAAAGACGATGATAGATATACTTGAAAACCATTGGAACGAAGTTAAGCTCTTTGCTGAATTAGATAGAATTTCTACGATGATTCAACCGCATATGATACCCTCACAACGAACCATTAAAGAAAATGAGGGATGGGGTAGAGGCGAAACGATTGCTTTTGAAGAGAAGTTAGATGAAGTGCGGGAATTTATCAGAACTCGTAAGAGTAAGATTTTAGAAGAGATAAGTGATGGTATGCCTGAATGGAGAAGACGACCACACCCGCCAATCGTGATGGGACCTGATGGTTTTGATGGAAAGTTTATGAAACAATTTATTGAATTACCGGAAGACAATTTGTGGGGGGCTGCCCGTCTCGGTGACCTTGATGGTATCAAGCGTTACATTGCCGAAGGCGCAGAGATTGATGCACTTTCAGACGATACACATTTATCTCCGTTAACCTGGGCAACGATGATGGGACACACAGAAGCTGCAGAATTGCTTATCAAACTCGGTGCGGATGTCAATGTCCGACAAGAGGATGGGGGAACTCCCTTACATGTTGCTGTTACTTTAGGTCGTGTTGAACTTACTGAACTTCTTCTTGATAACGGGGCAGATGTTAATGCCAAAAATCATGGTGGTGCTACACCCGCAAGCGGTTTATATCTGCCGTGGGGTATGCTTAGGTTCATGACAAGCATGTTTGATATAGATTTGAAACAGGAGGAGGTAGAAGCAGGTAGAAAGGAAGTTGCTGAGCTACTCAGAAACACAAATTCTACAGAACCACAAGGTGCTGCAAACGAGGTTTGGGAAGCCGCTTTTACCGGTGATTTAAAGAAAGTAGAAAAGGCAATCGCTGATGGGTTGGATGTGAATTCGCGGAATCCACAGTCGGGAGATCCCTTGCTATTTATTGCTTCGTTGATGGGACATACAGACATCATGGAATTCTTATTGAAGAAAGGGGCAGATGTTAATGGTGTAAATAGGGATGGTAACACAACCTTACATGCTGCAGCATTTTTAGGACGTACGGAAGCGGCGAAATTGCTTTTGAAACATGGTGTAGATGTTCATGTGCGTAATCACTCAGGTGGATCTGCTATGGATAATACAACACTTGACTGGGGAATTACACAAGCTATTCTCAATGTTATCCAAATTGAAGTTGATAGAAAAGAAGTGGAAACGGGCAGAGCAGAAATTGCAAAACTAATCGCTGCTTATGAGAAGAATAATCCTTCACAATCCCAAAATTTGTGGAAAGCAGCTGCGGATGGTGATCTGCCTGCTATCAAGACTGCTTTAGAAAACGGTTCAGATATTGAAGCACTTGACCCACAATTTGGAATAGATCCTTTAGGTTGGGCAGCACTAAATGGGCAGACAGAAGCAGCGAAATTGCTACTTGAAAAAGGGGCAAAAATCAATAACCGACATAGGGACGGTTCTACAGCGTTGCATGCTGCAGCATTCCTTGGACGTACTGAAACAGCAAAACTACTACTTGAGAAAGGGGCAGATATTAGCCTCAAAAAAAATGATGGTATGACACCCTTGAGCGTTACCAAAATCGACTGGGGAATAACAGAGTTTGTTGTGGGACTGTTAAAGTTGAAAATAGACGAGAAAAAAGTAAAAACTGGCAGGGACGAAGTCGCAAAACTTCTTTCAAAACAGAATAAATAGACGTTAGGTATTCCACTATCAATGCAATTTCATTAAAGGTATCAGCTTATTTGCTGGCTGGAACTCGTCTGATTTGGGTGATTGAACCAATTGCAAAAACAGTAACAGTCTATCGTTCTGAGACAGATATTACGTTGCTAAACTACCAAGACACGTTGACAGGTGAGGATGTCGTTGAAGGATTTTCGTGTCCTGTGACACAACTCTTTGAATAGTATCTAAAAGTAAAACGACAAGAGAACCATTTTGTTTATATCCATAGGACTATAATAAATGCCAAAACCGATAAACTACACTGACATATTAGAAACGGGTGACACCAACATTTACGACATACAGACGCATGCTGCTGGACCAGAAGGCAGCCTACCACTTACCGAAGAGATGCTGCTCAACCGTCCCAGTGGCGATATATTCGGTTTGAGTCACAACACTGCAATGGGGTGGGCACCGACAGAACTGCGGCGTGAGGAGTTTCTGATACTCAGCACACAAGGCGGCATCCGCGCACCTGATGGCAGTCCAATTGCACTTGGATATCATACAGGACATTGGGAGGTAGGCCTCCTGATGCAAGCGGTTGCTAAAGAACTCAAGGAACTGGCTGCCATTCCGTTTGCAGGCTACTGTTCCGATCCGTGTGATGGACGCACACAAGGCACAGTCGGTATGATGGATAGCCTCGCATATCGCAACGATGCAGCACAGATATTTCGCCGTCTTATCCGTTCTCTACCCACACGCAAAGGTGTTGTCGGGGTAGCAACTTGCGATAAAGGTTTGCCTGCCATGATGATGGCACTTGCATCTATGCGTGAATTACCAGCAGTCCTTGTGCCCGGAGGCGTAACTTTACCCCCGACCACAGGTGAAGATGCAGGGAAAATACAAACAATCGGAGCACGTTTCGCACACGGTGAGATTAGTCTGCAAGATGCAGCAGACATGGGATGTCGTGCGTGTGCGACACCTGGAGGGGGATGTCAATTCTTGGGTACTGCCGCAACTTCACAAGTTGTAGGAGAAGCATTGGGTATGAGTTTGACACACACAGCGTTAGCACCGTCTGGACAAAAAATATGGTCAGACATGGGTTTGCGATCTGCGCGAGCAGTCGTCAATTTGGCAGCAAAAGGGATGGCAATGAAGGATATTGTCACACCTGAAGCAATTCAGAATGCAATGGTGGTGCATGCTGCATTCGGCGGCTCAACGAACTTGCTACTACATATCCCCGCAATTGCACATGCTGCAGGACTTGAACGCCCCACCGTAGATGATTGGACAGAAGTGAATCAACAAGTACCGCGGCTTGTAGATGTGCTTCCGAATGGACCAGTAGGACATCCAACAATACATGTGTTCCTTGCGGGTGGCGTGCCAGAGGTGATGTTACATTTACGGGAATTGAGTGGATTACTCAACGAAGATGTCCTAACAGTGACGGGTGAACCACTCGGAAAAAACCTTGATTGGTGGGAGAAATCTGAACGAAGACAACGTGTCCGTGAACTACTTGAAAGACTTGACAATATCGCTCCTGATGAAGTTATTTTGAATCCAGATGCTGCGCAAGCGGCAGGATTGACAAGCACGGTTACATTTCCACGAGGCAACCTTGCACCAGAGGGGTCTGTTATCAAAAGCACTGCAATTGATCCGAGTGTTGTTGATTCCGATGGCGTATATCGGAGGGCAGGCCCAGCACGTGTTTTTGTTCGGGAAGTTGATGCAATCCAATCACTCAAAGGACAAGGAGAAAACAACATCAAACCGGGAGACATCATGGTGCTGTGCTGCCGTGGTCCACAAGGTACTGGCATGGAGGAGGTCTATCAACTCACTGCGGCACTCAAACATCTATCATTTGGGAAGCATATCGCGTTGATTACAGATGCTCGCTTTTCGGGGGTATCAACGGGTGCGTGTATCGGACATGTTGGTCCAGAAGCACTTGCTGGAGGACCAATCGGAAAAATCCTTGACGGTGATATTATCCAAATAGAGATTGATACGCGAAAATTGGTCGGGAGTATTGACTTAGTAGGGCATGGCGATGACCTATTCGGTACTGCTACTGGAGAGAATGTATTGGCACAAAGGAAACCACGTCCCGACCTCTCGCCAGATGACCAGATACCTGACGATACACGTCTATGGGCTGCGTTACAGGCTGTCGGGGGTGGGACTTGGGGAGGATGTGTCTACGACGTGGATGCAATACTGGATGCGCTATCTTAAATACTGGGCACTCCCAGTTCTCTACATGACACTCATATTTGTCATCTCGTCTTTGGAGCAACCACCGCTCCCAATGCCAAAGTTCGAGTGGTTGACAATAGACAAACTCTATCATTTCATAGAATATGGCATCCTCAGCGTGTTGCTATCAATAGCACTTGTTAAAGCCCCTCCAAAACGTTTCCCAACAAAATGGATATGGATAACAGCCGCACTCATTTCAATCCTCTATGGTGCAAGTGATGAATTGCATCAAAAGTTTGTTCCCGGCAGGTATGCTACCCTGGCAGATTGGGTCGCGGATGTCATCGGTTCAATCGCAGGCGTTTTAGGTGTTTATCTCTATTACAATAGAAGTAAAAAGTAATACCAATTCTAAAAAATATTGTCTCATTAAGGAATTTCACTGTTATTGCTGGTTGGGGTGCCTCTCTTCGGTAGGAGCGACCTCCCGGTCGCGACCGGGAGGTCGCTCCTACCAAATCTTCGCAGCTAATGAGAAATTAAATTTTAGAAATGGTATAAGATTCTGTATTTGATTCTAAATAGATAAAAAGGAAAACTTATGATGAAAAAGTTAAATCAAATTTTTGCGGTTTTTTGTAGTCTTATTCTGGTTTTATTGACTCTCTTTATTGGCTGCGGTGATAATAAAAACAAAGAATGGCTGTCAATTTATGGAGGTGTCATCGGTGGAAGTTTTTCGCAATTTGCCGGTGGAATCAAGCAGATTGCGAAACAACATGCCACTGATGTCAAAATTTCTGTTGTGTCCTCCTCAGGTTCAATTGAAAATACACGCAGAGTTAACGAAGATCAAAATGCCCTTGCGGTAGTTTTCGCTTCTGAAAGTTCTCTCGGATATCACGGTCAGGAGGCATTCGCTAATGAAGAACCAAAAACGAACATCCGTATGGTTACCTTACTTTACTATGCCTACGGTCAATTCTCAACACTTGAGAATAGCGATGTCCACACATTGGAAGACATTGTTGGCAAAAAGATCGCTTGTGGTGCGTCTGGTTCAGGGACTGCTCAAACCTTAGAACGGCTGGCTGAGGTTGCTGGTATCTGGAACAAGTTTACGCCGATTTATAGGGGTGGCACTAACGGCGCACAAGAACTCCAAGATGGAAATGCTAAAGGGTTTTTCTGGCTTGTCAGTGTACCGAATGATGCGATTATTTACTTAACTACGACAAAATCTATCCGAATGCTTGACCTTGACACACCCGCTAAAAAGTTCGGTCTCTATGAAAAATACCCCTATTATTTCTCTGGGAAACTCCCTGATGGTTGCTATGAGGGTAAAGTTGAACCCGTAAAGACTATCGCGATGCCAACCGTCCTCGTTGCGAACAAAGCTGTTTCTGAGGAGATTATCTATAATATCCTCAAGCATGCTTATACAGAGGAAGGACACAATATCATGCTCCAAACAAATCAAGCCGCATCGGATATGACGATTGAGAATGCGTCAAAGGCTTTTCTCATTCCGCTACATCGGGGGGCATATAAGTTTTGGAAGGAACAAGGCGTGGACATCCCTCAACGCGCAATGCCTGTAGATGCAGAAAAATAATCTGATTGAATATAACAACATTTCAACCATAGAAATCTAACCAAATTTATTGGATATTTATTGGATATATATTGTTTCCGATACCAGTTTCCTTACAGAAAATTACGACCATCTAATATAATTTTACGATAAAAAAGGCAATAATGAATCAACTAAAAAGCACAGACAAAAAAACAACCAAAACCCATTTAGTTGTTTTTTTCAAAATTTCGCAAATTTAATAAACCACCATAAACCCATACCGTGACACGATCGAGAACACATCTCAAAAAAATGCAAAATTCCCAAAAAAAACAACTAAAAAATTCCACAATTGGGACATGGTTCACAAATTGAAGTCCTCCTCGCTTGTAGAAGAAGGGAAAATTGAGATTGAAAATTCCTACTACAAGAGTACATTTTGAAAATTGAATTCATCTGCACTTTTTGTTAAGATGTATTGCCATTTTTGTTGCGCGTATGGTATAATAATTTGTATGGAAAACCTACTACTTGCAGAACATACAGCTACTCCGTATATAATCAATCCGTCCTTTTCTGGTCACCAAACCTTTCCGTTTCGGTATACATGGCTAAAAAAGGGGGTTGATGCTGTAACAGATGATTCAACGATCTTTTCCTCAGAGTACGCGTCTGTAATTTTAGGTGTCGGAAAAAATATGGTGGATTCTATTCGGCATTGGTGTCGTGTAGCAAGACTCATCAAGGTAGATGGTTATCAACAGGGGCGATTCGTTCCAACTACACTCGGTAACGCCATTTTTAACGACAAAAACGGATTTGACCCATACTTGGATGATCCTGCCACTTTGTGGTTAATCCATTGGCAGATCGCAACGAACATCAATCAGGCAACAGCATGGTATTGGGCATTTAATATCTTAAAGAAAAATCAATTTGTTCGTACAGCATTCACGGAAGAATTGTACGAATGGGCAAAACAGCAGAAAAAATCTATGCGTACTTTTTCTGAGAATACGATGCAGCGAGATGTCAATTGCTTTATCCGAACCTACTGCCAATCACGCCATAACGCTGACGTAGTGGAAGATACGTTTGACTGTCCACTCGTTGAACTTAACCTCATCACCGAATTGCCAGATAGCGGCATGTATGAATTCCAGCGCGGCGAAAAAGAGACGTTGCCAATTGAGGTTGTGACAGCAACACTCATCGCCTTTTGGGATGCGCGTTTCTCCGAAAAAGACGCACTACCTTTTACAGAACTGATGTACGCCCCATTAAGTCCCGGACGCATTTTTAAATTAGACGAAGACACGATGACGATATATCTTGAAAAGCTTGAACAACTCACCGATGGTGCGTTGCAGTACGACGAAACCGCTGACTTAAAGCAGGTCTATCGCTATAGAGATTATAATCCGATGCTACCTTTAGAGAGATATTATGGATGACATTCCGCTTTCAGATATTTTCCATGTCCAAGGACGTTTTCGGCGTTCAGTACATCTTGAACGCGACTTTTACACAGAAAACGTGCTTGATGGATACATTTTAACCGCCACCGCGCGGGAAATGTTATCGCGTGTTATTTCAACGTTTGAAAATGAAGCAACATCTAAAGCATGGACACTCACCGGCCCCTATGGGTCAGGAAAATCAGCGTTCGCACTTTTCGCTGCAAAATTGCTTGGCAAACCTAATGCCCCGACAACACAACACGCCTTAGAAATACTCAAACGTGGAGATGCTTCGTTATATGAGCGATTCATCAGCACAAACGGTAACGAAAAGCACACACCCTCTGGATTCTGTCCCGTGCTTATCTCTGGCGAACGCGCCCCTCTTTCGCTTGCACTTTTGCGCGGTTTAGAACGCGGACTCACCGCTGCCAACAGTACACAACTCTCTATTTCTCTCCTTCAAGAACTCAATAATTTGTTGGAAAAAGCAGAAAATGACACCTTACCACCTGCCTCTGAAGTTGCGCGTGTGTTTGAATTAGCAACGCACGAAATTTGTGATTCGGGAGGTGCGGGACTGCTGCTCGTGATTGACGAACTCGGTAAGTTTCTGGAATACGCTACGCAACACCCAACACAAGGGGATATGTTTATCCTACAGAACCTTGCGGAATTAGCAGACAGAAGCAAGCAAACGCCCCTATTTCTCATGACTATCCTCCACCAAGCTTTTGAGGTGTATGCACAGCGTACCGCGCAATCACAACGCGAAGAGTGGGCAAAGGTGCAAGGAAGATTTGAAGATGTGGCATTTGCAGAACCTACCGAACAGGTACTCCGTTTAGTCGGTGCTGCACTTGAAAAACCTGCAGAGATTGTTTGCAGGGAAAACCTTAACACCGCTACCGAATTAGGACTTAAACCGCGTCAACTTGACAATCATGAATTTATCCAACTCTTGAAAGATTGTCTGCCGCTGCATCCGACAGTAGCACTCCTCATCGGCCCGCTTTTCCGCCGATTCGGACAAAATGAACGTTCCCTCTTCGCTTTTCTCAGCTCAAGTGCACCGAACGGGTTACAAGACTTCCTTGCAAACCAACATTATGACGGTGACAGTCTACCGATGTTTTCGCTCGCTGACCTATACGACTACCTTGGTACCACGCAGGGCAATAAACTCTATATTTCAAGCAACAGCAAAAAATGGATAGAGATTGAAACCGCAATAACGCAACTACCAGACCCTTCCGAAATGACGGTTAAACTGATAAAAACCATCGGGCTACTCAGCATTGTTAGCGAACCAATTCCTAACCTGAAAGCCTCAGAGCAATTGCTACGTTACGCACTTGACGATAACACAGCAGGATTTGCCACCGAATTTGAAGATGCACTTGGGACACTGAAAAACCGTTCAATTGTTATCTACCGTACATATAACAAAACTTACGCGCTGTGGGAAGGCAGCGACATTGACATTGCGGCAAAACTCCGTGAGGCAGCAGCGCACGTTGGCACAAAAGTATCACTCGTTATAGATCTATCACGTAACGTGCCCCCCCCGCTTGTTGCAAAGCGACATTTATACCAAACCGGTACCCTACGTTACTTCACTATTCGCTACACTGATTTAGAAAACTTTGATGTAGCCCTCACAGCCCCACTTGATGATGCAGACGGACTTATCCTCTATACTTTGCCTGCAAACGAATATGAGGTTAAGCAGCTCGTTAAAAAGGCAAGTAACATTGATACTGAAAATCGCAAAAAGGTATTAATTGCGATTCCGCATTCCACCGGTTTTCTGGACGATGCAGTTATGCAACTCGTCCACTTACAGTGGATTGCGGACAACACGCTTGAACTTGAAGGTGATGCGGTCGCAAGACGTGAACTCTCAATGCATCAGATTGCAGCAGAGCGAAATATATCTCACCAGTTAACAACAATTTTTAGTGGAAACAATGGAGATGCTTGTTCATGGTATTGCAACGGTGAAACGGTAAATATTAACTCGCAACGTGCCCGAAACGCATACTTGTCAAAAATATGTGATAAGGTTTTCCACAAAACGCCTCTCATACGAAATGAACTTATCAATCGTCGCAAAATATCTGGTGCTGCGACAAACGCACGCAGAAAATTAATTCAAGCCATGCTTGAGAATGGGGACAAAGAGAATCTCGGTATCAAAAAGTTTCCACCTGAAATGAGTATCTACCGATCCCTCTTATTAGATACGGGGATACACCGTCATGCCTCAGGTGTTTGGGGGTTCCATCCACCAAAAGCAGAGGATAAAAACGGAATAGAACACACCTGGAATGCAATTGAAACGTTTCTTAGCAAGTGTGAAGATACGCGACAGCCTGTTGAAAATCTCTATAAATTTCTCATGCAACCACCACTCGGCGTCCGTGGCGGTCCACTCCCTATTCTGTTGTGTGCTGCGATCCTCCATTACAGAACAGAAATCGCACTCTATGAGAACGGTTCCTTTATTGCTGACCTGTCAACGCCAGTTTTCGAACGTCTGCTTAAAGCACCAGAACAATTTGAACTGAAGCGATTTCGAATGGCGGGAATCCGTGCCGATCTATTTGCACGATTTCTGAAGATGCTCAATCAACCTGTGGAAACTGAAAACCCGGACCTGTTGACAATTGTCACCCCATTGATGCGTTTTATCGCGCAACTACCGAAATATACTTTAACAACACAGGAGTTGAGTGACGCAGCAAAAAATCTACGTAAAGTTGTTCAAAATGCAAGTGAACCTGACGAACTCCTTTTTAAACAGTTGCCCGAAGCATTCGGATTCCCAAGTTTTGGTCCAGAAACAACAGACTCAAAAATGCTTTCAGACTTTTTTAACACACTGCAAGACGCATTGTCTGAACTCGGCAGTGCTTACGAAGGACTGCTAAACTCACTTGAACGGATGCTTGCAGATGCGTTCACGTTGGAGTCCACAGCGGAAGAACTCCGCGCAGAATTAGCCGCAAGAGCAGAACCCTTGTTAGAGGTGGCAATTGAGACACAACTTAAAGGATTTTTAATCCATCTTTATAGTGAAGGGCATGATTTCACAGGTTGGATTGAATCAATCGGCACTTTTCTTGCCAAAAAACCGCCTGCATCGTGGATAGACACAGATAAAGCACAATTTGAGATCAACCTTTCGCAACTTGCAAGAAAATTTCAACATTTTGAAGCAGTTTCTTTTGAAAAACTGCAACACACCAAATCATCTGGTGAGACAATTCGGATAGGCATTACAACACCAAACGAGCACGAACAGGAACGAGTTGTTAATTTAACTGATGAGGAACATGCCGATAAAATAGAACGAGCAATTACAAAGATTTTTGATGAGCTTGATGTAGACAAAAACTCCGAATTTCGTCTTGCTATTTTGGCGCGAATTTCAAAAAAATTGATGGAGCAATCTGAAAATAGGATGTGAAATTTTCATGACTTACGCATTCCCCCATGATAAAGGGGTAGGGGGTTAAAAAGGCGTTATTTCAGTTATTTATAACCCAAGTTGCTACCTATAAGTTTTAGACATGGAAACACCGTCTTTCGTGAAAAATGCTGATAATTAGCCAATATTTTGTAGCGTAAACTTTAGTTTGCGTTCCACAGATGCACAAACTGAAGTTTGTGCTACATAGGTGGCAATTAGGTTAATTTATAGTGAACTTTGAAATTATTAGGACACTTTGATAAACCTATTTTGGAAACATAACGGACAACAGAGATTGTAGCACAAACTTTAGTTTGTGCCGATGAGACGCAAACTAAAGTTTGCGCTACAGAAGTGTCCCATTAATTATAGATTTTACTATAACCCTCTAAATCCCCTTATCAGTGGGACTTTAAGAGAAAATGCGTAAGTCCTGTGATATAAAAATTTATTTGAAAGGAGACAACATGCCACAAAAAATACGACACCTACTTGGTCTTTCAGGCGGAAAAGACAGCTCAGCACTTGCTGTCTACATGCGCGACAAAGTACCAGAAATGGAATACTTTTTCACAGATACCGGTAAAGAACTGCCAGAGACATACGAGTTTTTGGACCGGCTTGAAGCATTCCTCGGCAAACCGATTGCACGACTCAACATGGATCGTGACTTTGATCACTGGTTAACACTACACGGTGGATTATTGCCATCCTCTCAAGTTCGTTGGTGCACCATCAAACTCAAAATCAAACCTTTTGAGGAATATGTCGGTGATGACCAAGTGTATCACTACATCGCTATCCGTGCAGACGAGGATCGTGTCGGGTACAAACCACCTAAAATAAGCTCCCTTCAAAACATTTTCCCTAAATACCCATTCAAAGATGACGGCATCACCAAAGAGGACGTTTACCGTATCCTTGAGGAGAGCGGACTCGGTTTGCCTGACTATTACAAATGGCGTACGCGTTCTGGTTGCTACTTCTGCTTTTTCCAACGCAAATCTGAATGGGTGGGCCTCTTAGAGCAACATCCAGATCTCTTTGAACTGGCAAAAGGATATGAGAAATTCAACACAGAGACAGGTGAACGGTTCACGTGGAGTCAAGGGGAAAGTTTAGAGGAATTGGCAGAACCTGAACGGATAGCACAAATCAAGGCAAGGACTGAGAAGGCGAAGGCATCCAAGAAAAAGGAAAAACCGAATCGTCGACTGATAGAAATTCTTACGGATGTTCACGATGACGAGGATGACGAGGAACCTTGTCTGATTTGTCATAAGTAACATGTTGACATTACATTTTGATTGAATTGATAGAATGGATTTCTTACAAATGGACATGAAAAAACTTTTTAACGAGCTATATTTTGCCCAAACCGAGCAAGAACTTGATAAAATCATAAATACTTATCCGGACATTTTCAAACCTGAAAATTGGCATCCACTTGGCGACAACGACAATAATTTTGGTGTCATTGAAAACCAACAGTCTGCTCCAATAGCCGCTCTGATTGAAAAAATCACCAACTCAATTGATGCTGTTTTAATGAAAAAATGTCTGGAAGTTGGCATTGATCCAAAATCCTCACAAGCACCTAAATCTATGGAAGAAGCCAGAACGAAATTCTTTCCAAATCATAAACATTGGGATTTGGCAGGAGCAAGAAACGAACAAGCAGAGAGTATCCAAATTCTTGCCGATGGTCCAAAAAAATACACCTCACTTATTATTTATGATGATGGTGAAGGACAACATCCCGAAAAGTTCGAAGACACCTTCTTGTCGTTATTGCGAGGAAATAAAAATGAAATTCACTTTGTGCAAGGAAAATACAATATGGGTGGTAGTGGTGCTATTGTGTTTTGTGGCAAGAAACGTTACCAATTAATCGCATCAAAACGTTTCGACAATTCAGGACAATTCGGTTTTACACTTATCAGGGAGCATCCACTAAGCGAAGCAGAGGAAAGTACAAAAAAGAATACATGGTACGAATATTTGAAAATTGGCGAAAAAATTCCAGCTTTTGATATTGCTAAATTGGATTTAGGTCTCTTCAAGAGGAAATTTACTACAGGGTCAATCATAAAACTATACTCTTACGATATACCTGGAATCTCCGATATTTCAAGGGATTTAAACCTGAGCATTAATGAGTACCTATTTGAACCTGTATTACCAGTATATACGATTGAAAATGAAAAACGTTATCCTAAGAGTCCCCTACGAACAGGATTATATGGATTAAAACGCAGATTAGAACAAGAAGATTATAAATACGTTGACAAACGCTTTTCTGAAGATTTTGATGATGCACTGTTTGGTAAAATGAAAGTGACATGTTATGTTTTTAAGACAAAGCTTGATGAGAAATCCGTCAAAGAGACCAAAACTACAATTCGGAAAGAGTTTTTCAAAAATAATATGTCTGTGCTATTTTCGGTCAATGGGCAAACACATGGTCATTACACATCGGAATTCATAACCCGATCTCTCAAATTGAATCTACTTAAGGAACATCTTCTAATTCATGTTGATTGTACAAACATGAACTACGATTTCCGAAAAGAGTTATTTATGGCATCTCGAGACCGATTAAAAGATGGTGAGGAAACAAGGACATTACGAAAATATTTAGCAGAAAAACTTGGTGACAGAAATGGACGTTTAGCACAAATCCACAGACAACGCAAAGATTCAATAACTGTTGAGAGTGAAGATATAAAAGAACTGATAAAAACTTTTGCAAAAAATATCGTTCGGAACGAAGACCTGCTGAAATTGTTGGACCAAACATTAAATTTGGATTTGAAGTCTAAAGGCAATTGGAATAAAAATGCCAATGGCTCAACCAAGAAAAAACGCAGGAAAAAGGAACCTGAACCTTTTAATCCACAACGATTTCCCGCAATCTTTAAACGCAGGACCAATGGAAAATCAGAACAAGAGGCAGTAACAATACCCAAGGATGGAGAAAAAGCAATTCTATTTGACACGGATGTGGAGAATAATTACCTTGATCGTATAGAAGAACCTGGAGAACTGAAGATTGCTATTCTTGATTATAAAGTAAATGAAACAGAGGGTGGAAATGCCCCTGGACAAGTTGACAGAATTGACGAGGTATTCAATGCGAGCAAGAGCAGTCCACAAGAAGGGACAATCAAGATTCATCTTAACCCAAAAGAGACTGTTAATGTCGGGGACGAAGTGAGAATTAAAGTCAGTTTGACTGGTGCTACTGAAGAATTGAAAGAACTATTTTGGGTAAAAATTAGCGAACCTAAAGCCCCTACCGAGCCTGCACCAAAACCCGAAGAAAGAGAAATTCCAACTTTAGGGTTACCCGGCCTAACACTCGTTTACGAAAAAGAAAGACCTGAGAGAAACGGTGGATTAACTTGGAAACAAGTTGAAGAAGCAATCGGAGAGGAGATGAACTTCTCAACTGTAATGTATCCTATGGTAAACGGTGAGAAATTAGAGCGCGTTTACATCAACATGGACAGTACAGTTTGGCTAAATTTTCATAGAAAAAATAGAAATCCAAGCGAGGAACAAAATGAATTCAGTAAACGGAAATATATTGCTTCTGTGTATGCCCACACACTGTTTTTGTACTCAATTACAAAAGCACATAAATATCAAGTTGTGCAGGAAAGCGAAAACGGATCGAAATTAGATGTTGAATTGAAGACCTACCTAAAAGATGTGTTTTCGAGCCATTATGCTGAATTTATTTTAAATTTCGGTGCTGATGAAATCATGCAACTAATAGAAGAATAACCTACCATCTGCCTTTTCCTCTCCAACACCCACCAAAAAAACTTCCCTTGACAAACCACCACCCCGTCAAGTATAATCAATAAAAGACTTTTAGGAAAGGCATACGACTGAACATGGCACAATATGATGAGATCGTGAAGCATCTGATGCACCAGTACGCCGATGAGTTCGCCATGCTATCCTTTGGCACACCCGATATCCAAGTATTAGAAACACTTGACATCGAACAACAACGGGTTAAGGTGCAACGCAATGACATGACATTTAAGGTGCTTTGGCACAATGAGGAAGTCCTACTTCACATAAAGGTGCAACGCAATGACATGACATTTAAGGTGCTTTGGCACAATGAGGAAGTCCTACTTCACATAGAGGTGCAAACCGAGGATAGCAGAGATAAACCGATGCCGTTGCGGATGCTCTCATACACAAGTGAACTCCTGTTACGTCATGAACTTCCTGTGTATTCAGTGGTGATATATCTCAGTCCAAATGCGGGGAAAACCGACCCAGGCGGTTATAGTTATGGAAAAGATGATTTTGGTTTGCAGCATAAGTATCACGTAATTCGGTTGGCGAATTTGGAAGATGAATCGTTTTTGGAGGCAGCATCGGTTGGATTGTTACCTTTCACACCTTTGATGAGACCGCCAGAAGGTATGGACGCGGAAACATGGTTGGAAAAATGTGTTGAGAAGACAGTTGCCGCGCCTGTTGATTCACAGACGCGTGGCACACTGTTGTTTGCGATGACAACGTTGAGTAGTTTAGTGCATGACCTAACTTTTTTACAAAGACTCATATCGGAGGACATGATGCAAGAATTTCCATTTATTGAACACCTTAAGCAACAAGCTGCACGTGAAATGGCAATCAAGAATATATATTCTGTGCTAACCGAACGCTTTCCGCAAAGCGATGTGCAACGCCTAGAGCCTGCTCTTGATTCTATTCAAGACCTTGAGCGTTTGACAGAGCTTCACCGCACAGCAGTCAAGACACCCGGTGTTGAGGCATTCTTACAAGCATTGAACGGATCGGAAGTGTAAACCGATGCAGCCTCCCAAAGTCACCGTCCTCGGCAGTGCAAACGTTGACCTTGTCATTCGCGCAGAACGGATGCCAAACAGAGGCGAAACCCTCATCGGAGAAACGTTTGACATCTTCACAGGTGGCAAAGGTTTCAATCAAGCCACAGCCGCAGCCCGATTAGGCGCACAAGTCACGCTTATCGGTAGAATAGGTGACGACCCTTTCGCAGACATACTCCGAACCGCAATAGACGCAGAAAACATCAACAGCCAATATGTCAAAACCGATGCAGAGAGCGGAACCGGAATCGCCACGATAGTTGTCCAACCAGATGGTGAAAACAGTATCATCGTTATCCCCCGTGCGAATATGCGACTAACCCCCAAGGATATTGAAGACGCAGCAGAAAGCATTGCAAAAGCAGATGTTTTGCTGCTACAATTAGAAACACCGATAGATGCATCGCAAAAAGCAATAGAGATTGCAAGAATAAATAATACAAACGTGGTTTTGGATCCTGCACCAGCGCGACAACTACCATCAAGTATATTGTCACATGTAAATATCCTGAAACCCAACGAAATAGAAGCAACGGTTTTATCAGGGGTTGAAGTGACATCACCAGAAACTGCTATCACAGCTGCAAAAGCATTACGTGCAAAGATTGCTCCTGATAGACTTTCAGCAGTAGTGATAACACTTGGAGAACAAGGGGTTTTGCTCTGCACACATAAAGAATGCACACACATCCCAGCGATTTCGGTTGATGTTGTGGATACAACAGGGGCAGGAGATGCGTTTAGTGGGGCATTGGCAACAGCACTCGCAAAAGGTAGCGAACTGATGGATGCAGTGAAATATGCCGCAGCTGCAGGCGCAGCAGCAACCACGGTACTTGGTGCAACACCATCAATGCCAACACAAGAAAAAATTAAATCAATCCTTTTAGGAAAATAAAAACTTAATAAAATACCAAATTAACGGGATTTCCTTTTCCCGGTAGGTGCGGTTTCCTAACCGCACTCTTAGCAATACAGAACACGTTAATTGGGTATAACGACGTAGGGAGGAATTAAAAAATGAAAAGCATCGTATTCTCGCTCATATTTTTATTCACATTTTTTACGATTGCAGTAAATACACACTCACAAGATGACTTATTACAAAAAATGCAAAAAGACTTCACGAAGGTTCTGAATGCAAAAAAAGACGCACCAGAAAAACATCGTGAACTGGTTGTTGAATGGCGAAAGCAGGAACTTCTTACAGAACTCATACAACTCTATGAAACCGAAAAAGCAAACAAAGCAAATGATGCAGCGTTCTTCTACGGATTAGGTTATGCCTACGCATTGTCTGACACAAAGCAAAATACAACCACAGATGCGATGGCGATCATGAACTATGAAACCGCTCTTCAACTTGACCCCTCAATGTTTTGGGCACATTACAGTCTCGGTGCAGCCCACAAAAAAATGGAAAATTACGAACAAGCACTCATCAAATTCCAAACCTGTCTCACCATAAATCCAGAGTTCTATCCTACACACTACTACATAGGCGAAATCTACCTCAAACAGGGCAAACATGCCGAAGCCCTCCAATCCTTTGAAGTTGCACAAACGCTAAACCCGAAATGGGAATACCCAGTTTATGGTAGAGGGTTAGTTTACCTTGGCCAAGGTAATCTGAATCAAGCGCGAGAGACATTTGAACGCGCTATTCAAAACAACCGCAAATTTGCACCTGCATATATCAAATTAGGTCAAGTGCTTGCAAAGGAAAAGTTTTATGATGAGGCACTGTTGGAATATCAAAAATCTGCAGAATATCAACCCTACACTGCGAAAGATGTCTATGATTTGGGTGTGATCTTCGCTGAAGGTGACAACGCAGATGGGGCAGTTCAGTTGTATCGTCGCGCACTTGAGATTGATCCAGCGTATGGTCCAGCACACCTTGCTATAGCAGAAGTCCTATATTCACAAGGCGATGTTGAGACCGCAAAAACACATTACCAACAAGCAATAGACGATGACCCAACACTAAAAGATGCCCTATTTGAACCATTAAAACCCTTTTTTGTAAGTGAAATGGATGCAGCAGACGCACGTAAGATTTTAGAGAAAACGATGCTTATTCTCCCCGAAGACCCACGCTCCTATTTTTATCTCGCAAGTATTGAAGCAAATGATAAGAATGTCGAACAAGCCATCACTCTCTACAAAAAAACTATTGAGATTATTGAAGCAGATCCAAGTTATCTTGAGAAAACACCAACTTTTGGACACTTCAATGACTCATATATGTATCTGGGGGAACTCTATTTCAAGCAAGGCAAATTAGAAGAGGCAGCCGTAAACCTCAGAAAGGCAATTGAATTCAATCCTACACTTGCGACAAAATATTGGACGCAAGGCAAATCTGCTTATGAAAATGAGAACTACACTGATGCCGTTGAATCGTTAAACATGCATATAATTCTATATCCTAAAGATATTGATGCGACATATCTGTTAGGACAGAGTTACGAAGCAAATGAAGACAATACCAACGCCCTTGTCTATTATGAAAAAACATTGCAGTTAGATGCAAAGAGACCAGATGTGCTTTACAAAATGGTTCATATCTATCGTGGTGATGCTTCCCATCAAAATGCAATTGATACACTGAAAAGGATAATAGCAATTGACGCAACCGATGCACAAGCACACTATCTCTCCGCCCTTTCTTATGTAGCACTTGAAAAGGACGACGAAGCTCTCTCCGCTTTCTTAGAGACCATTCGGTTACAACCTGACAATGTTGATGCACAATATCAGACCGGAATTTTATATCAAAAGAAGGACGATATTGACAATGCCATTGTATATTTTGAGAAAACTATTGAACTTGATCCTGAAAACGCAGAACCCTTTTTCCGACTTGGCGGTATCTATGAACAGCGGAAAGATGAAGATAACATGATACGTGTCTATCAACCAGCATTAATACTTGATCCTGCCCATCCAAATGTCCACCATACACTTGCTGTCACCTTTGAGAAACGATTCAAAAAAGGGCCTGAAGACAACAAAGCAGAAAACCTTCAACAAGCATTGCATCATTACGGTTTAGCAAACGAACATGATCCCGAACATGTTGACTGGCACTATCGCTACGCACTCTTGTTGGATGGGCATGCTGCAACACTTGAAGACTATCACCATCACGCGGAATTGGCTGTAAAAGAATATACTGCCACTATCGCCCTAAAACCCGACCACGTGGACGCATATTATCATCGCGGCCTCATTACAAACCGCTATAAACGAATTGGTGATACACTCTATCGTAGCAGTCAAATTATGGAAGACTTCAAGCAGGTCGTCGACATAGACCCAAAAAACGTTGATGCATACTTCCATATCGGTTCTATCCAACTCTGGATTGAACAATACAGACTCGCAGAGGACACATTCAAAAAAGTCATACAGATGGATCCAAACTATAAAGGCGTTCATACACAACTCGGTAAACTGGCAGAACGTAGCCAGAACTGGAAAGAAGCAATCAGACTCTATGAAAAAGAGATCGCTATAAACAAAAAAGCCACTGTAGCATATCAACGTCTTGGTGACCTGTATTACAATAATCAGTTAGAATTAAATAAAGCAAAGGATATGTTAGATAAGGCACTTGAATTAAATGAAAACCATGTACCAACGATTATCGTATATGCTAACGTGCTTTACAGCATGGATAAACTTGGCGCAGCTGCAGACCAGTTTGAACGCGCACTCGAACTGGAACCCAGAAATATGACCGCAAACTACAATCTTGCCTTGATGTACGAATATACCGAACGAAACAAGTTAGCAAGGGAACAGTGGAAACGTTTCTTAGAATTAAAACCCCCTGAACAGTGGAAACTTGAAGCAGAAAAACGGCTCAGCAAATTGGGCGGCAAGTAGTAATTGGGTGCACCGTGTTTGATATTGAAACCTTTGGCAATACACTCCACACAGACTTTATTGGAAAAAAATATGTAGAAGTACACGATGAGGTCTCATCAACCAACGATATTGCAATCGCACTTGGCAAGGAAGCGAAAATTGTAGAGGGAACGCTCATCATAGCAGACCATCAATCTGCTGGGCGGGGTAGATACGGTAGGACTTGGCAAGCACCTGCTGGAAAATGCATTCTTGCTTCAATCGTCTTCAGACATCGGCTGAAGCAGGAACATGTCCATCTGCCAAACCTAATCGGTGCACTTTCCATTTCACAAGGTATTAACGAAATAACTGAACTAAATGCGCGAATAAAACATCCAAATGATGTCAGAATAGCAAAAAAGAAGGTCGCCGGTGTCCTCACGGAACTGAAATACGACAAACACCGTAAACCCTTTTTTGTCTTGGGTTTTGGTGTAAATGTCAATATAAGTTTGCATGAATTTCCGGTTGAACTTCGTCAAACCGCAACCTCACTGCAGATCGCAACTTCAAAAGCAGGTGAAATAGAAATCTGCAGGATAAAACTCCTACAATCAATACTATGTCATCTTGAACGAAACTATCTACTCTTGAAGTCTGGGAATATCGCATCAATTATAAAGCAGGTGAGTGTATGGGAAGAAAAGTGAAAAAAACGCTTGTCAGTGCGTGCCTTCTCGGTGTCAATTGCAGATATGATGGCGGGAACAGTCGCAATGAAGATACACTGAAAAACCACGAAACAGAGGAACTTGTCCCTGTTTGTCCAGAGGAAGCAGGTGGACTTCCCACACCGCGTCCTCCTGTAGAAATTGTCGGTGGAGATGGAAATAATGTTATAGATGGGAACGCAAAAGTGTTAACCGCGGATGGAGTTGACAAAACCGAAGAATTCTTGAAGGGTGCACAACATGCGCTTGCTTTAGCGCAATCACAAGGTGCAACTTGTGCTATTCTAAAGTCTAAAAGTCCGTCTTGCGGGTGTAGTAAAATCTATGATGGATCATTTTCTGGGAAGCTTGTCTCAGGTGATGGAGTTACAACAGCACTACTAAAACGGCACGGAATTAAGGTGATTTCTGTATAGAGAAGGTTGAGTATCCAACTAACCGATCAATTCTTGCACCTTCTTGCCAATATCTGGACTACGCATCAGTGATTCTCCTACTAAAATTGCGTTTACACCAGCATCCTGTAATGTCTGCACATCATCACGTGTATAGATGCCGCTTTCACTAATAACAACCTTACCAGCAGGAATAGATTCGCGTAGTTTAAACGTAGTCTCTAAATCAGTATGGAAAGTTCGCAAATCTCTATTGTTTATACCGATAATCTCTGCTCCAACATCTAACGCAATATCTAGCTCTGCTTCTGTATGAACCTCCACCAAAGATGCTAATGAAATTGATGATGCAATGTCCATAAATTCACGAAGTTGTTCCTTTGTCAAAGCAGCAACTATAAGCAAAATAGCGTCTGCACCTGCGACTCGCGCCTGATATATATGGTAGGAATCAATTGTAAAGTCCTTCCGTAACAACGGTACATCAACAGTTTCCCGGATCGCAGAGAGATATTTTAACTTTCCAGCGAAAAAGTTCTCATCTGTCAAAACTGAAATGGCTGCTACCTCATTTTCTGCATAAATTTTGGCTATTTTAACAGGATCAAAATCCTTACGTATAATGCCTTTACTTGGCGATTTTTTCTTTACCTCAGCAATGAGATTAATACTACCGGGATTAGCAAGTGAACGTTTAAAATCCTTAGTAGGTCGTAGGTTTACCAACTGCGATTTTAGTGTAGTAAGCGGCACCCGTTCCTTTTCATTTTGAAGTTCTTTCAATTTGTGTGTAATTATCGTGTCTAATATCATAAAGGATGATCATTGATTCGAAACAGTTTTTAAGCATTCTAATTTTTCTAAAGCATTTCCTGAATCAATAGAGGTATTTGCAAGTTCTAATCCTTTTTCAAGACTATCTGCTTTACCACCAGCAACAATCGCTGCAGCAGCATTGAGTAACACAATATCACGCTTAGGTCCCTTTTCCCCTTTGAGAATATTCATAGTTATCTCCGCATTTTCTTCCGGTGTACCACCAAGTAAAGACTCTGGTTCTGCTTTAGGTATACCTAATGTTGTTGGATCAAGCGTATAGGTTTTCACATCACCATTAACAAGTTCTGAGACTTGGGTTGTTGTTGTTGTTGTAATTTCGTCCAAACCATCGTTACCATGCACCACAAAAGCATGCTGCGTTCCAAGATTGTTGAGGACATTGGCATGTGTATGTGTAAGTTCTTTTGAATATACGCCAAGTACTTGTGCTTGTGCGCCAGCAGGATTGGTTAGCGGAGCGATTGTATTAAAAATAGTGCGGATTCCAATTTCTCGCCGGGGGCCAATCGCATGTTTCATAGCACCATGCAGCATCGGCGCGAATAAAAAGCCGATACCGACCTCATCAATGCACTGCCCAATATGTTCTGCTGAAATCTCAATATTCACACCTAACGCCATCAACACATTTGCACTTCCGCTTTGCCGAGTTACACCTCTGTTGCCATGTTTAGCCACAGGAACGTCTGCCCCGGCTACAACAAACGCTGAGGTCGTTGAAATGTTAAACGAGTGCAATCCAGTGCCACCTGTACTGCAGGTATCAACAACCAACGACTGTTTTGTTGGCACTTGTGTTGATTTGTCACGCATCACGCGAACCCCACCAATAATCTCTTCGATCGTTTCCCTTTTTAAACGCAACGCTGTCAAGAAGCAGGCTATTTGTGCATCTGTCGTCTCTCCTTCCATAATCTCATTCATCGTTTCAATCATTTCGGTTTCAGTTAATGAGGCACCACCAACAACTTTCTGTATAACTTCACGTATCACGCAAACTTCCTCCAAATACATTCTTTTGCAGTATTACTTATTATATGTTAATCCCTCTTATTTTTCAAGCATGCTAAAATTGTTTAAATAACATTTAAGGTTGCAGAATAGACATAAATAAGTTATTCTATTAGTCGAAAATAAACAAATCATATTAGGAGTCATTTCATACTTTTATGCCAACCGAACAAGCCAGTCCCAAAACCTTAATGTATATAGTCTGTGTAATTGGCCTGATATATGCAATAGTGATGGTTATTCTTTTCTTCAACGCAGCCCCCGCCCGTTCAAACATTATAGAACATCGGCAATCTACAGAAGCACCTGCATGCTTAAAATGCCATCTAAAAGGGGATGAGAAATCACCCACGATGCCACATCTCAACTTAGGCAGGTGTACTCTTTGCCACGGCTTAGCTAAGGACCCGCGCTAAGATAGCAACCCATACAACACCTTCATCCGCTTCCCGTATAACTTCAACAATATGGAATCCGTGTTCTGTTAATGACTGCTGCACTACATCAAGTTCTGTCTCTAATATCCCTGAAAAAATTACATGACCTTCAGGAAGCAACCGTGATTGACAGTCTGGAACAATTGTCAGGACTACTTTGGTTAATATATTACCCACTATAACATCGTATTTCTCAGACAGAGGTTTAAGACCATCACCTTGACACAAGGTAATTTGTTCTGCTACATCATTGATTTCAAGGTTAGTTTGCGCGACGGGAATTGCAGTATTATCAAGTTCGGTTGTATCAACTCTTTTTGCCCCTAACTTCACAGCAGCAATCGCAAGAATACCAGAACCTGTTCCAATATCTGCAACAAGTTGATTTGGTTTAATCGTTTTTTCCAACATTTCTAATGTTAGACGTGTCGTAGGATGGTATCCAGTGCCAAACGCCATTCCCGGATCAAGTCTTATAACAATTGTTTCTTCATCTGGTGGTATGTCATACCAAGTCGGTGTAACAAGTAGGCGTTTTCCGATATGCTGTGGCGAGAAAGTTGACTTCCATGCTTCTGTCCATTCCTCTGCTTCAACCCGCTTTAAATCTATTATCGCAGGTTGTGCTTGGATTCCCCAAAATGGAAGTTTAGAGAGAAAAGTCCTTATTTTCTGAACTCGAGAGTTAACCCGGTCATCAAGCGGAAAATAGGCAATAAGATTGGTAGTTGAATCGTCAGTGTCTATTAGTTCAACACCAAAAGCATCTATTTCAAAAAGAAAATTCGCAACTGCTTCTGATGCTTGATCAGTAGTTGTTACCGTAATACGTGCCCAATGCATTGTAATTGTGGTAGGACTTACACATCCAACGGTAGGCGCGTTTTGTAAGCGCGCTGGAACTCAGAATATAATATATTTATTCTTCATGATCGTTTGGGTTAAACAATTTGTCCCAAAAACTTCCATGCCCCGATTTAGTAGATTCTCCTCGTAGACCTGAAAATTGTTCTAATAAATTCCGTTCTTCTTCATTAAGATTCCGTGGTGTTTCAATCCCAACTTGAACGATAAGATCACCAAAACTGGAACTTCTATATCTCGGCATCCCTTTTCCTGGAATCCGGAGCAGATCCCCAAACTGAGTACCTGCAGGTATAGATAACTCATGACGACCATCAATTCCGTTAATTTCTATGGAACACCCAAGAGCAGCTTGAACAAACGATATTTTTGTTGTAGTAATCAGATCGTTGCCATCGCGTTTAAACTGGTCGTGAGGTCTCACGAATACTCCTACGAGGAGATCACCAGGGGGTCCACCGAGTGTTCCTGTCTCTCCTTCTCCACGCATCCGATATTCAAATCCATTATCTACACCCTTGTCAACAGACATTTTTATTTCTCGTTCAACTCTTATTCTGCCTTGTCCATTGCATTTCCTGCAAGGGTTTAAAATAAGCTGCCCTTCACCCCGACAACGCGGACAGGTGCGAGTCATCATGAAAAAGCCCTGAGATTGAGTCACTTGTCCACGTCCATTGCACTGAGGACATGTATCTACTGTTGTCCCTGCTTCGGCACCACTACCACTACACTCAGGACAGGATTCTATACGTGGGATTTCAAGTGTTACTTCACGTCCATTGTATGCATCCTCAAGCGAAATCTCAATTTTTGCCTGTAGATTGCGTCCCTGATGAGGTCTCTGGTGTCGCGTTCTACGAGAACCACCAAAGACATCGCCGAATACCTCTTTGATAATTTGGTCAAAATCTATACCATAACCATAACCGCTTGAAGTTGCACCTTCAAGACCAGCATGTCCATATTGATCGTACCTTTGTCGTTTCTCTGGTGTTTTGAGGACATCATACGCCTCGGTTGCTTCTTTAAACTTTTCTTCAGCTTCTTTATCATCAGGATTTTTGTCCGGATGATATTTAATCGCTAATTTCCGATAAGCTTTTTTAATATCGTTATCGTCTGCATCTCGGTTTACATTTAAGATTTCATAGTAATCTCGTTTTTGCACCATCTATTTACCTACCATTGTAACAGTTTATTATATTATTCTTCTTCGGTAGCGTCTTCCTGTTTCTGATCATCAATAATTTCAATAGGGATTTCTTTCGCGGCTTTTCCTTTTGATACCACGACTTGTGCCGCCCGTACGACTTGATCATGCAATTGATAGCCGCATCTAAACTCTTCAATTATTTCACCATCAGGGACATCATCGGATTCAGTTGCTAAGACCGCTTCATGTTTGTTAGGGTCAAATATTCCGGATGAAGATTCAATTTGTCTCAACCCCTGCATTTTGAGCACATCCAAGAACTGTTTTTGAACCAATTTTACACCATCTCTAAATGTAGTAATGTCAGAGGTAACTTCGACTGTTTCAACTTTTTGATCAACACTCTTGATGGCAGCCTCAAGACTATCCAACACAGGTATTAGTCCTTCAATGAGATTCTTATTGGCGTATTTGAACTGTTTTTGTGCTTCGCTTTCAACACGTCTCTTTGTATTTTCTGCTTCTGCTGCCGTACGGAGTAAACGTTCACGTTCTTCTTCATACTGTTTCCGTTCCGATTCAGCGACCTCTTCAAGTTGTTTTTTGAAATCTTCTTTTAGTGCTTCAAGTTCTGCTTCAACGGTTTCAATCGTCCGTTCATCTGTTTCTGTAGTTGTTTCCGATTCAACTTCAGAATCATCAATTAGAAATTCCGGTTTTTCTATTTTTTCTTTATCTGTCTCAATTTCAATGACGACTTCATTATTATCAGACACAATGAAATACCTCTTTTCATGTCAAAATTTAATCTAAGTACTTTCTTATCCATGAACAGTATCTGCAAACTGCTTCATAAGTTCAAAGGAACCACTACTTTCTATAATGTTCCCAGTTACAATAAAATCAGCACCTGCGTTTACCTTTTCCGCAGCGATTTCCGGTGTCCGTATACCACCACCAACAATAATTGGAATATCTATTTGAGCGTTGACAGTTGATATCATGGCGTTTGAAACGGGAAGTTTCGCACCGCTGCCAGCTTCTAAATAGACTAACTGCATCCCCAGGTATTGTGCCGCTAATGCATGCGGACCTGCTATATCAGGTTTGTCCCTGGGTATCGGGACTGTTCCACTCATAAACTCTACAGCAGTCCTATTCCCACCATCTATCAGTATATAACCAGTTGGAATAGGTTGTAACCCATACCGTTGTATCCAAGGAGCTGCCTTCACCTGTTCCCCAATCAGGTAGTTCGGATTACGACCGCTTATCAAACTCGTATACAGAATAGCATCCGCATGAGGAGTAAGATGCATGGAATCACCAGGAAAAAGTATGATGGGTAGTGACGTTTGTTCCTTAAGGGATGCTGCGATTGGATGAAGGTCTCTTGTCAACAAGCTCCCTCCAAGCAGAAGTGCATCTGCCCCCGCACGTTCAACTTCACATGCAAGTTTTGCACACGCTTCTAAATCACATTCCTCAGGGTCAATTAGCACGAGATAACCGGCTTTCTGTTTATTGAGCACCTCATGTAGATAATTGAGTATACAACTTTTTGCCAAACGCAGTGTTTCCTTTTCTGGTGTAAACAGTCCTTTAATTCATTTACCATCTTTCTAACTATATATTTCTTTGTAACTTAATAATTTTAACACCAACAGATACAATTGTCAAATTCATGTTATATTTTACCAGAGGCATTCAATTGTCGGGTTTCATTGTTGTTGGAGGGGTTTCTAACCCCGATTGGAGATATACAGCAGCAGAAATCGGGGTTAGAAACCCCTCCAACAAGAGTACATTTCAACAATTGAATGCCTCTGTATATTTTACAGAGTCGTTCAATTGTCACAGACATCTCTTGTGGTTGTTTCAGAAGTCGCTAACTTTTGTCTTACAAAATCATACAGCATCACCCCCGCTGCAACACCTACATTATGGGATGATTGCCCAGCAGCCATTGGAATTCGCACCAATTCTGTACACAGCTCACGCATTTCAATTGATAACCCAGCGTGTTCATTACCAACAACAATTGCTATTGGCAATTTTGCTTTCAAACTATAGAGATCCGTGTCTGCACCAGCAGTCGCACCAATGACATTCCATCCATATTCTTTCAACTCTTCAATAGTCTTAACAATATTACTTGTATGAAACAGCGGTAACCTACCAACCGCCCCACGTGATGCACGAACACAATTCTTATGTAATGGACTCGCCCCTTCACCACATAATAGCACTGCAGAAACACCTGCAGCATCCGCAGTACGTAAGGTCATACCGAGATTATCAGGATTACTCACATTTTCAGAAATTAGTAAAACGCATTGAGGGCTAAAATGGAAATTCATTTCACCAGATTCAGATAAGAAATCGGGATAACTGAGATGTACTGAAGCAACAATAGACGGCACGGGACGGATTGTCGTTATTGAACCCATAACACCATCGTTCACCATATAACACGATATATTCTGCTGAATTATTTCACTGAGTAATTCTTTACCTTCAAGTGTAGAAACAAGACTACTGGTATAAAGAACTGAATTTACAGGTTGTCCATCCTTTACTGCACGTTCAACCAACAACTCACCTTCAACAATAAATGCCGAATTGTCAAACTTACCTTTCATAGTTGCTAAATTGCGGTAATGTGCAGTGATCGTGTCTTTTCTTTTTGAGACTACTCGTTGCTCTAACTTACCTTTACTGCCTTTTTTGATACCACAAATATACACTTTGGATTCTAACTGTACAGATTCAGTTTCAAAAATGCTAAATATTTTCTCTTCAATCCATTTATCTGTAACACGAAACAAGCCAACAACTTGTCTTGGAAAAGCAAGCAGCAATTCCCTTAAACTTCGTTCTGTGGTAGCATTTACATAGACGCGATAGTCAGCATCATACTCATTCTCTGTCATCATCAACATAACACCGTCAAGACTGATCCATTCCGATGTAAATATCTGATATTCTGGTTGCCAATTACCTGTTCTTTTGTAGGTATCATGAGATTGCAGAAAGTCCTTAACTTCCTCCGAATTCGGGTCAACTTTTTCTAAAAATGAGATTACTTTTTCGTAGTTTATCAATTTTCTTCCTAAACCTTAGATCAACAATTACTTATACGATTTCTAATTGATAATGCCTCATTAGTTGTGGAGATCTGGTAGGAGCGACCTCCAAATCAAGAAATCAACGGTATGAATGCTCTATAGCATTCATACCCGGGTCGCGACCGGGAGGTCGCTCCTACCGAAGAGAGATCTCCAACCAGCGATAAAAGTGAAATTCCTTAATGGGACAATATTAATTTGAATTGGTATCATTATTGTTTCCACTCGTCCATCAGATCTTAAAAACCATGCCGATATAGATAGCAAATAGTCCAACAAATATGTCCCATTTCATACATCGTTGGACGAAAGCACAACTGGGTTTTGATGCATCATTATAAAGCTTTATCACCAACAAAATCAATACCAAGTCAACTCCACCCACAATTGCTACCAGATAGTGCCAACTATACCATCCAAAGATATATGGAACTGGACTGAATACGATAACCGCTACCATGAAACTCAACGAAAATATAACAGCAAGACGGGTGTTGAGGATTGCCAGTGTCCTGATATTCTGCTTTTGATCCCCTTCAATATCTTCAATGTCTTTAACGATTTCCCTGGCAGTTGTGAATAGAAATGCAAAAACTGCAGGCACTACCGTTCCATGCACCGTTTCTACCGCTACACCCCCAGAAATAAATGTTATGCCAGTCAGACTACCCACAACCAAATTGCCTATCAAAGGAGTTTGTTTCAACCATATCGCATAGCTCACAAGTAAAACGGACACAAGAATCGCAATTCCAACAGCATATATATTGATAAGCCCCCCAAGTCCAATACCAATTGCTATAAGAATAGCTGTGAAGACTAAGGCATTTTTACGGGGTATACGCCCGGACGGTAGCGGACGATTAGGTTTGTTGATGAGATCAATTTCATAGTCAAAATAGTCATTTATAGCATTGCCAGCAGATAGTAGTAGCAGCACAGCTATTGACACATACAGCAATTTAACATCACGAACAGATTCAGATACATAACTACATGCAAACACACCTCCCAACCCAGCAGATATAAAGGCAATGATTCCGTTTAGTGGTCGTGAAAGTTGGACATAAGCAAGTAGTGTTTTCATTATCGTCTGAACCAGGATTCACAGGATTAGTGGATGACCAAGATAAGTCTCTTCACTGAACTGTTCTACGCGACTACTACTGGTCCAACAGACTTCAGTACCCATTTTCCGTTTTTTCTCACCCAAGTATAGGAAGCCCAAGAGGCACTGAGGTTGCCCTCTGAGTATCCCCCACGAATTTCAACACTATTTTTATCAACCTGTTTATAACCATCAATTCGGAATAGAAGCCCTTTTCCCATTACAAATTCCGAACCCTTTTTTATCGGTGGCGTGTGTCCTTTAAACCGTGCAAGAAATTTTGGAGAAGGGTCTTTTTTCTCAATCTGTAAGAAATATGCAGCGGCATTCTTTTTCGCTCCAGAAGGATTATTTTCAAATTTATAGCGGAAAAATGTTTCAAACAAGTCAAGTGTATCATCTTGGTAAAGTGGTTCACCTTCCCATTTAGCGCAGGAAGAGAAGGCGAGGATAGCCAAAAAGTAAACAGTCAATACACACATTTTGTGTTTTCTATCGTGTAATTTCATTGAAATGCACCTCCAATAATTGTGTCCAAAACAATTGTTAACGTATTGATTCATAAAATATGACTTACGCATTTCCTCTAAAAAGTCTCCCTGATAAGGGGATTTAGGGGGTTAGAACTCTGAAATGGCACCTTGTTGTCCACTTCGCTTTCGTAAATAGATTTCACTGATGGAGGCATAAAACCTTCAAAAGGATCTTCAAACTTATCGGCTCTTGTAAAGAATAAACTCTTTGTACCCAAAAGACTGACAAATTTCTCAAAACTCATATATCTCCGTAGAAAGTCCGTGTCTTTAGGTCGAGCAATCCCAGGGAGAAAGCGATACATAATAGTTCCTTAATCGGATGAATTACAGGCTTTTAACGCGTTTGATATGAAAAGACACAGAAATCTTTGCAGGCGTGGCATCAAAATTACCATCTTTCGGAAGGATTAGTGTCCAATAATTGAGTTCCTCCGATGGACAATTAAACATAGATATTTTGCTCCAAAGACATGTTCTAACTTTGATGCGAATACTTTGAATATTTCCATCTCAGTTTCGCCTTTTTTAACACCATTTGCATGTTTCAATATCGTCTGCCTAATGTTTTCTGCATCTTCAGGATTAATATTGCTTGGGTTTATTCTAAATGGTTCAATAGTATAGGGATGTTCGTTAGTCATTTCATAATCCTCTTTATGCGTAAATATGTACAGGTTATTGTCTTCGCTTTTGATTCTCTATATCATCAACAAAAGCATCAAGTTGTTCTTTTTCCCAAGCATAAGCACGCTGATATTTTGGGATGTTAAAAATCCTACTTCCATCAAATAAATCTTTAATCGTTTTTTGTCCGTCTAGCAATTGTTGCCTCCTTATTACATTTTTACGATTCCACAATAACCCGCATCTTTTCCAAACCAATCCGCGCAACCTCTGCAGGGTCTGCCTCCCAATAACTCGGATTGAACAACTCTAACGATATAACACCCGAATAATCAGCATCTTTCAAAATAGAGATCATCCGCTTCAGATCAAGGATACCATCACCCGGATAAACCCGATCAGCATCAGTCTGTTCAGCACGTGCAGGTTCAGCAGGCGCATCGTTGAAGTGGAACACAGCAATTTTTTCGCCAGGGATGCCCTCCATATCTGTTATTTCTCCGCCACCCCGATAAATATGGAACGGGTCAAGAACAATTGTGCTATTCGGATGATCGGCAACCTCTATAACTTCCCATGCATGTTTCACCTGATTAACACCATCAACAAACCCAAGGAATTCCATAGCAGGTTTAACACCAAACTCACGACCTAATTCAAGCAGTTTCCTGTAGTTTTCACCACCTAATTGCAGGTCGGCAACTTCACGCGGTGGACTTGAGATGATATAGGTCGCACCGACAACAGCGGCTTGTGCCATCCGTTTTTTTGCATCCTCTATCGCTTTCTCAAGTTCTGCACCAGTCACGTTCAGCCATCCGTGCAAGGCAATAACGGTAGGCACTGAAAGTCCATGATCATCCAACGCTTTTTTCACATCAGACAGTGAACCCCCCTGTTCCTCATATTCAGACAGATCGTTATTCCACAACTCAATCGCTGTATAACCTGTCTCTCCGGCAATCCGAATCTTATCCATTAAAGTAGCAGGACGGATCGTACTTGTATTCAACCCAAACTGAAATTGTCCCATGCTATCTCCTTATTTATTCATCAAACTTCTAATAAATCGCACATCAACACGCGCCAGATCAATCACACTTTCCACCGGTTCACCGCTATATTCACTATGAAAACTGACGGGTCCTGAAAATTCCATCGTCTTTAGTGTGTCAAGTGTTGTTTCCCAATCCACAAATCCTTTCCCCATACGTACAACCTTACCACTCCGCATGCCAGGCGAACGTGCAAGGTCTTTGAACGCAATCACGGCAAGATGTGAGCTGACAATGTCCAGTGCCATGTTAATCGGTTCGCCAACAATTGACAGATGTCCCGTATCCGAAAAAACACCGACATGTTGTGGGTCAAATCCCTTCACAAGGTTCATCACTGCACATGAGTTAAGCCCCATAGAGGTCCTCGAATGGTTATGAATGCATGTTCTGGGTCCGTATTTTTCAGAAAGCTTTGCAAATCCGTCAAGATGTGTATGTATTGTATCCACCTGTGTCCAGTACCCACCATTATTTGCATGCCAATGCCAATATCCCAGTTTAATATTTTCAACACCTGCTTCACCCGCGGCTGAATAAACCCGCAATGCAACATCGCTGGAAGGATCTAAAAAATCTCCAGGTGTTGTCACAAGCGGGACAGACAAACCCGCATCTGCAAACTGTTTTGCTGCAGCAGGTAATTCCTTTACAGCATTTTCAGGATTCACAGGATAACCCGGACGCACACAAAGGTCAGCACCTTCAACCCCAACCGATTGTAATGCATCAATGATTTCTGGTATTTCCAATCCCTGTAAGTGTTTTGTGAACATTATAAATTTCATAATAGTTATTAGTAATCAGTTGTCAGTCATTAGTTGTCAGTTGTCAGCAGTCAGTTGATAACGGATTTGATAATCCTAACATTCTTGGTCCTGACAGTTGAAAACTGAAAACTGATTACTAATGACTGACAACTATACCTTACCAATCCACTACAGAACCATCATCCGGATGGTACGACCTTGGATTTTGCCAATCGTGATCAACCTTATCTTCAAGTGCCTCTTCATCAAGTTCAATCCCTAAACCAGGCTCCGTAGGCAACTCTACAAAACCATCTTTGAATACAAACGGATTCTTTAAATAACCTTCACCCAAAGTTGTATGTTCCTGCATCACAAAATTTGGAATAGAAGCATCTAGTTGAATGCATGCAGCTAATGAAATCGGACCTAACGGATTATGCGGTGCAATACCACCATAGTAAGCCTCTGCCATTCCCGCAATGATACGCACCTCATTAATTCCACCAGCATGACACAAATCTGGTTGTAGAATAGATGCAGCCTGTTTCTCCAAAATTTCACGAAAACCCCATTTCGTAAAAATCCGTTCCCCTGTCGCAATCGGTAAATGCGTACTACGTGCGATTTCAGCGAGTGTATCCACATTTTGGCACTGAACCGGTTCCTCAATGAACATCGGTTGATAAGGTTCCAATGCCTTAATCAACACCTTTGCTGTCTGCGGACTGATTGCACCATGAAAATCAATTGCCAAATCCACCTCTGGTCCTGCTGCTTCACGCAGGGCAGCAAAGTGTTCCACTGCCCTATCAATGAATGCCATGTTTTCAATGATACGCGCCGGCCTACCACCTGCAACCCCAGTCTTAAATGCCGTGAATCCCTTGTCAATCCATTCCCGAATGCCTTTAGGATCGCCTCCACCTTTGTACAACCGAATACGATCACGAGTTGGTCCCCCGAAAAGTTGGTAAACAGGAACCCCCAACGATTTCCCTGCTAAATCCCACAATGCTTGTTCAACACCGCTCAAAGCACTCGTAAGAATTGGACCACCACGGTAAAATGCATGCCGATACATCGCCTGCCAATGATGCACCACACGTCTCGGATCCTCTCCAATGAGGTAAGTGGCAAGTTCCTCAACCGCCTGCGCGCATGTCTTTGCACGCCCCTCCAATATCGGTTCACCCAGCCCTACCAAACCTTCATCGGTGTGGATTTTCAAAAAAAGCCAACGCGGTTTTACAAGAAATGTCTCTAACTTCGTGATTTTCATACAAATTTCCTTTAGCAGCTATTATATCTACAATCTACTCCTTAATCACAAAGAACTTCTCCTCCTTGATACGTTCTTCTGGGAAGCGCGCACGCGCCCAAATCGCCTTTGAATTCTCAATCATCTGCGGATGTCCACATGCATACACAACCGAATTCATATGATCAAAACCCATCTGATCCCCATATTTCCGTATGACATCCTCAGCACGCCCACTTTCGCCATCCCAATCGGTATCTTCCCATGGACGACTCACCGTCGGAACAAACGAAAACCACTCCTCTTGTGCAGCAAGCTCATTCAGCTCATCCATATAATACCCAAGTTCCCAAGAACGACTCGCACCAACAATCACAAGAATCTGATGGGGACTTGATTTTCCCTGTTCCTGTTCAATCTTCTGTGTACGAACAATACTAATATAAGGTGCCGCTCCAGTTACCGTACCTGCCATGAGGTGACGTGTCATGCCACTTTCCGTATCCATAACAAACTTTCCTACGAGACGGTCTCTGATGAATACTTTGTCACCGAGTTTCAATTCCCAAAACAGTGGCGTTGTCGCACCCTCAGGCACCAACTCCACAAATACCTCCATAAAAGGTTCGTGCGGAGATGAAACAATAGAATAGGGACGTTGCACTATCTTCTCATTAACTTCAAATCCAATCGTAGCATATTGTCCAGGAATGAAAGGGAGTTGTTGGTCAGTCTTGAATTTAAAAGCAGCTAAGTCTTCCGAAAAATCTTCACGTTCAATCAATTCACCCATACAGTATCGCGATCTGGAGCTTCTTCTTTGCATAATCTATTCCTTAATAATTTTAGTTTGTGGTTTCTATCTACCTCCCATATATTATACTTAAAACACTATTCTTTATCAAATATTTTTTAATAAGAGAGAGTGTGAAGTTTTTGCGGACTTGTGTGCGGAATCTCGGATTTCACGGAATACACGGAAAAGATACCCATAATCAAAGGCATTCAATTGTCACGAAGTCTATTTGTTGGAAGACATTTCAACAATAGAATACCAATAGATCAACACTATATACTCATTCAACTGAAGTGCTCAAAAATGGCGAAGGTATCGCACGTTGCAAAACGAAATATTTGTGGTTTCCGTTCCCAAAAAAAGAGATATGAAAACATAACCGCTGACTCAAGAAGGTATAAATGCTTAGTTGGATTACAAATTTAATTTGACTAATTACCTCAAATTATGGATAATTTAACGTGAGTTCAACATAAGCAGACTTTCACGAGTTTTCGTTTATTTTTTTGATTCCCCTTGCTTGCGAAGAAAGGGGAAACTTGAGGTAAACAATTCCCTAATCTCTATACCGAACTCACGTTAATTTATAAGTTTAAAGTCTTAATTTTATCAAAATATCAATAGGAGAAAACTTGATATGAAGCGACTTCAAAATGTGTTAATGTGTATGTCACTCATAATAACGACTTGTGCTAATTACTA